>QOAX01000289.1 GCA_003972865.1 Verrucomicrobiota bacterium
GATTCAAGCCGGATCGGTCAGCGGGCAGACGATCTGTTTCACGGACATGCTGGCGACATTCGCTGCGGTCGTGGATGCTGAGTTACCGCCGGACGCCGGGCCGGACCGCTTCGATATTCTCCCTGTGCTACTGGGCAAACAACCCGAGGCCAAGCCGATTCGCGGGCCGCTCGTGATCCCCGCCCGGCGCGGTATGATGTCAATCCGCTCGGGTCACTGGAAATTGATCACCGGCCTTGGCTCCGGCGGTTTTTCGAAACCGGCGTACATCAAACCGCAGCCCGGCGGCCCTAAGGGTCAGCTCTATCATCTCGGCAACGACCTAGCGGAAACCCGCAACCTGTATCAGGAAAAACCGGACATCGTGAAATCCCTTCAGAGCAAATTGGCGCAAATTCTGAATCAGACAAAAACACGACCGTAAAATCTCACCCGATCTAAGATCAATAAAATGAAACAACTAAAAATTAATCTTTTTTTAATTTTATGCCTCTTCTATGGGGCTATCCTGGAAGCAAAGGCTGCCAAAACTGACAAGAACCGCCCTAATATAATTTGTATTATGGTGGATGACGCCGGGTACGGCGACTTTGGCTGCTACGGGCAAAAGCTTTTTGCCACGCCGAACATCGACCGCATGGCGGCCGAGGGGATGCGTTTCACGCAGCATTACTCTGGCAGTACAGTGTGCGCGCCAACCCGCTGCAGCATTATGAACGGCGTACACACTGGTCACGCCTACGTGCGCGGCAACCGCGAAGTGCAACCGGAAGGCCAGGCTCCGATCCCGGCAAACATGATCACCATCCCCAAGCTACTTAAAGAGGCCGGCTATACCACTGGCATGTTTGGCAAGTGGGGTCTCGGTGCGCCAGGGTCGAGCGGTGATCCCGTAAACCAGGGTTGGGACGAGTTTTTTGGCTACAACTGCCAGCGCCAAGCGCACACGTTTTATCCCAAGCACCTCTGGCACAACGACAACAAGGTGATGCTCGACGGCAAAGCCTATTCGCACGATCTCATCCAAAAACAGGCACTGAAATTCATCCGCGATAACGCGAAGAAACCGTTCTTCGCCTACCTGCCGATCACCATCCCGCACGCGGCCATGCAGTGCCCTGAGGAGGATGTTGCTCCTTTCCGGAAAAAGTTTCCGCAGTTCGAAGACAAGATCGGCAAGTACAGTCATGGCACGAAGGTGCGTAATCCGGTCGCTGCGTTTGCCGGTATGATGACCCGCATGGACCGTGGCGTTGGCCAAGTACTCGATCTGTTGGATGAATTAAAAATCGCCGACAACACACTCGTGTTGTTTACCAGCGACAACGGCCCGCACAATGAGGGCGGTCACCAACCAGGATTCTTCAATAGCAATGGGCCGCTGAAAGGCCATAAGCGTGACCTGTACGAGGGCGGCATCCGCGTACCGTTAATCGCCTATTGGCCCGGTAGGGTGAAGGCTGGTAGCGTGAGCGATCACATTTGTGCTCACTGGGATTTGATGCCAACGTTTTGCGAACTTGCGAAAATATCAACTCCGAAACACACCGACGGCATCTCGTACATCCCCGCCCTCACCGGTGGCAAACAGAAGAAACACGACTATCTATACTGGGAATTTCACTCATACGGAAACGCACAAGCCATTCGTATGGGCGATTGGAAGGCTATTCGTTTGAAGGTCAAAAACGACCCCGACGCACCGATCCAGCTTTACAATCTCAAGCAGGACATCGGCGAAACCAAAAACATTGCTGCCACGCATCCGAATGTGGTGAAACGAATTGCCCCATTGTTTCAGGAGGCTCACACACCCTCTGAACGGTTCCCGTTGTTCGCGAAGAAGAGATAGCGCTTGGCCAAGGCAAGGACAAGACCCTGAAACTTTCAACTACACCAAACACAACGATGAAAAAACTAGCCCTTATAGTGTCTGTAATCTCATGCAGTGTATCAGTTTGTGTTGAGGCGGCTAAGCAAGGATCGGACCGACCCAACATCGTTTTGATCATGGCTGATGATATGGGCTATGAAGCCTTGTCGGTGAACGGCAGTGAATCCTGCAAATCACCGAATCTGGACAAGTTGGCCGCCCAGGGCGTTCGTTTCACCAACTGTTTCGCCAACCCGATCTGTACCCCGTCGCGGGCGAAAATCATGACCGGGCAGTACAACGTCCGAAACTACGTCAAGTTTGGCCTTCTTGATCGCGGGCAAACCACCTTTGCGCATCAACTGAAGGCTGCTGGGTATAAAACCTGCATCGCAGGCAAGTGGCAGTTGGGCAAGCAGACGGACTCACCGCAACACTTCGGATTTGAGCAGTCCTGCCTCTGGCAGCATACGCGTAGCGGGCGGTCCAAGGAGAATAATAAGAATATCGATCGGCGTTTCGTCAATCCTCTGCTGGAGTTCAACGGTAAGGAAAAGGACTACGTCAACGGCGAATACGGGCCACAGGTCTGTACCGACTTTGTCTGCGACTTCATCGACAGGAACAAGGAAAAGCCATTTCTGGTTTATTACCCAATGATACTCACGCACTGCCCCTTCGATCCGACGCCGGATTCCAGCGACTGGGATCCGAAGCGACTCGGTTCCACCACCTACAAAGGCGATCGCAACGACCCGCAGCGGCATTTTCGTGACATGGTCGCCTATGCCGACAAGGTCGTCGGACAAATTGTGGCCCAGCTTGAAAAGTCTGGTGTCCGCGAAAATACGCTTCTGATTTTCACGGGCGACAACGGCACCGACAAGCCGATCGTCACCTCGTGGAATGGCACGAAGGTGGCCGGCGGCAAGGGTAGCATGACCGACGCTGGGACGCGCGTGCCGCTGATTGCCAGTTGGCCGGCAGGCATTAAGCAGCCCGGGCGGGTCGTTGACGATCTGGTCGAGTTCTGTGACCTGATGCCAACGCTCTGCGAAGTCACGGGTGCCGACCTGCCGCCGAACTATGCGGGCGACGGTTCCAGCATCGTTCCTGTACTCCAGAACAATGCGAGCGCCCGCAAGAAGGACTGGATCTATATCTGGTACCGAGGCCAGGTCATGGTTCGCAACAATCAGTATTCCCTCCTGGCCAAAACCGACGGCAGCGACGCCAGTCTGACTCGCTACAAGGGGCCTTTTGACGGCGAGAAACTTAAGGACTACACACTTTCGCAACCGGAGAGCGCCATCAAACAACAGTTCGAGGCCACGCTCGCACGACTCGCGAAGAGCCGCCTTTTAAGTGTCAGTAATGAGATCCGAGTCAAGATGCAGAAGCCCAGGAGAAACAAGAAGTAGTCGACTGCCCTCCCTTGCGCCAAACCCGGGGCTTGACGTCACGGTGGCACTGACAAACGTTCCTGAGCAACAAAGATAAGTACCATTAAGAAACCAGTAACAACCATTCTGCACTCATTAGTAAGTAGGGCTACTGCCTGCAGTCACCCGAAAGGCATTTACATGACGAATAGATTCCATCTCCTAGCACTGTGCGCGTTTCTTCTCAACGTGGTTCCGGCCTCCGCGTCGCCCGAAATCCCGAGAACGGACCGGTCGCGGCCCAACATCGTTTACATCATGGCCGATGATCTGGGCTATGGCGACCTGGGTTGCTACGGACAAAAGCTCATCCAGACGCCGCACATTGACCGCTTGGCCAAGCGCGGCATGCGGTTCACCGATTTTTATGCCGGCTCGACCGTTTGCGCCCCTTCGCGGTGCGTGCTGATGACCGGCCTACACACCGGCCATTGCTTCATCCGCGGCAACGGCAAGGACAACCTTCGACCGGAAGACGTGACCGTGGCGGAGGTGCTCAAGCGCGCCGACTATGCGACCGGACAGGTCGGCAAGTGGGGCCTTGGCCACGAGGGGACGACCGGCCTGCCGACCCGGCAGGGGTTCGACTTTTTTTACGGCTACCTCGACCAGCATCACGCGCATCTTTACTACCCGACGTTCCTCGTGAAGAACGAAAAGCGCGTCAAGCTGCGCAACATCGTCCCGGACGAAGGCCAATGGGGCCAAGGCGTCGCCAGCAAGAAGATCGATTACAGCCCGGCGTTGATGATGGAGCAGACACTGGGTTTCATCGACGCGCACAAGGACGAGCGTTTTTTCCTGTACCTCGCCTACACGCTGCCGCACGCCAACAACGAGGCCCTCCGCAAAACCGGCGACGGCACGGCGGTGCCGGATCACGGCATTTACAAGGACAAGAAATGGACGAAGCAAAACAAGGGACAGGCCGCAATGATTTCGTACCTCGACCAAATGGTGGGGCAGGTTGTCAGACGACTCGAGGCGCACGGGCTGGACGAAAACACGATCATCTTTTTCACGTCCGACAACGGCCCGCACAGCGAGGGCGGAAACAACGTCGGCTTCTTTGACGCCAACGGCCCGGTGACCGGCATCAAGCGCGCCATGTACGACGGCGGCATCCGCGTGCCGATGATCGTCCAGTGGCCCGGCCACGTGAAGGCCGGCAGCACGACCGCGCTCATGGCTGGCGCAGTCGATTTCATGGCCACCGCCGCCGAGATTGCCGGCGTGAAACTGAACACGCCCACCGATGGCATCAGTTTTCTGCCCACACTACTTGGCAAGGATGACCAACAGAAAAAGCACGACTACCTCTACTGGGAATTCTACGAGCAAGGCTCGAAGCAGGCCCTGCGCGCCGGCAAATGGAAAGCCGTCCGCCGCCCGATGATCACCGGCCCCATTGAGCTTTACGACTTGTCGGAGGACATCGCCGAAAAAAACGACCTGGCCAAGCGCTACCCGGAAATCGTCTCGAGCTTCGACCTGAAGTTCACCGAGGCGCACGCCCCAAGCAAGCGCTGGCGCTCCAGCGGCAAAGCGCGCGACGGCAAACGCGAACGCTCTGAGGGCCGGTAGTTGCAATTAAACACGACCCATCACTCACCCCGCCTGGCCAAGGCCTTGCGGATGGCGGCGGCCTCGGCGGCGGCGTCAAAGTCCGGGTTCGGTTTCGTCGGAACCGGCGCTCCGGTTTCCTTTCGCCAGCCAACGAGTAACTTGTGCAGTTCCTTCGCCTTCGCCGGGTTTACCTTGGCCAAGTTCCGCCGTTCACCGATGTCGTCTTTCAGGTTGTACAGTTCAAGAGCGCCGTCCTCGAAATACTCGTGGAGTTTCCAGTCGCCCAGGCGCACGGCGCTGCACGGACGCGTGCGGAACAACGGGTCACGCTGCTCGCCGATCACCTTGTACGCCTGAAGATACGCCGGAAAATGCCAAAACAACGGCCTCGGCCCAACGCTCTCCGCCCGGCCCTTGATCACCGGCAGGATACTGCGTCCGTCCATCGGCTGATCCGGGCGCTTGGCCTTGGCCAAGTCAAGGAACGTCGGGTAAATATCGACGCCGATGATCGGCTCGGCGGTGGACTGCCCCGCCTTCACCGTGCCTGGCCAGTTCACGAAGAACGGCACCCGGATGCCGCCTTCGTAGTAGTTGCCCTTATAGCCCCAGAGCGGCGCCATGTCGGTCGCCGGCCCGTAGCCGCCGTTGTCGGAGAAAAAGAAAATCACCGTGTTGTCGCGCTGGCCAAGTTGATCGAGCTTGGCAATGATTTTGCCGACTCCCTCGTCCACCGACTGGATCATCGCCGCCATCGTCGCGTGCTGGTGCAACTTGCCCGGGCGCTTGGCCTCGTACTTGGTGATGATCTTCCGCTTGGCCTGAATCGGCGTGTGCACGGCGTAATGCGCCAGGTACGCGCACCACGGTTTCCCTTTGCTGCCTTCGATGAACTTGATCGTCCTGTCCGTGAGCACGTCGGCGAGGTATTGGCCGTTCGGCCCGAAGTGACCCCGGAAGCCGGGCAACTTGGTGTGTTCCTCCTCCACGTCGAACCCCTGCTCTCCCGGCGTCGTGCCGAGGTGCCACTTGCCAAACATGCCGGTGCGATAGCCGGCCTGCTGCAAGGACTCCGCCCACGTGACGATGTCCGGCCGGAGCGTCTTCGTCCCGGCAATGTGCTCCAGTCGGCGATGCTTAGCTAAACCCCGGGGCTTGGTGCCGACGTTGAAAATCTCATGGCGCGGCGTGTATTGCCCGGACAACAAACAGGCTCGGGCGGGCGCGCAGTTGGCCGAGCAGGAATAGGCGTCGGTGAAGACCATGCCGCCCTTGGCCAAGCGGTCGATGTTCGGCGTCTCGTAAAAGTCCGACCCCATGTAGGCGGTGTCGCGCCAACCGAAGTCGTCGAGAAAAATGAACAAAATGTTCGGCCGCTGATCCGCCTGTGCAGTCAAGCCAAGCGCCAGCACTGTAATCGTCAGAAGTCGTTTTCTCATGGTTAATTATTCTTGGGGCGCAGCATCCTTGCGTCTACATCTTTTCGCCACTCACGCAGTTTCGCCAGCAACTTCGCTGCCTTCTTCGGCTGGACTCGTGCCAGGTCGTTTTGCTCGGCGATATCTTCCTTGAGGTTGAAAAGTTGCACGGTGTTGTTCTCGAAATACTCGAGCAACTTGTAGTCCCCCAACCGAATGGCACCGCCTGGGCTCTGCATGCCATGGTTGCTGTAATGGGGGAAATGCCAGTAGATCGGGCCTCGCTCGAACGACTTGCCCTCCAGGGCAGGGGCGAAGCTCTTTCCGTCCTTGTGCTGAGCGGGCTTTGCGGGCAAACCGACCATTTCCAGTATGCTTGGATAAAAGTCCGGGCTGATGACCGGCTCCTCGCAAATCACCCCTGCCCTGCCCTTGCCGGGCCACTTCACGATCATGGGTACGCGGACCCCTCCCTCATACAACCAGCCCTTGGCCCCTCGGAGAGGCAGGTTGGAGGTCGCGTAGGCCCGATCGAGCTGATTCTGCTGAACGACCCGAGTGGGGTTGCCGAAGTTCCCCGCCGACATCCCTCCGTTGTCGGAGTAAAAGATGACGATGGTGTTGTCCGTCTGGCCCATTTCATCGAGCTTTTCCAGCACGCGACCCAAGCTCTCGTCCACCGACTCCACCATGGCCGCGAACTCGACGTTGTCCTGGCGCTGCTTGATCTTGATCGTGCGCTGCGACAGCACCTTGTGACCTTGATGCGAAGACTTGCCCAAAAGATCCGTCAATTTCTCGCGCGACAGCGGGGCCTTGTCGTCCGGGTTGCCCTCGAGGATGAAAGGCGGCCCCTCAAGTGGCGGTAATGTCGCCAGCTTGACGCGATACTTGTCGACCAAGTCCTTGCGCCCTTGGATCGGGTCATGGACCGAGAAGTGGGAGAGATAGAGAAAAAAAGGCTTATCCTTGCTCTGCCCCATGAAATCCAGTGCCATGGAAGTCAGGCGATCGGTAAGGTACTCGTCCTTCTTGCCCTTGATCTTCAGACCCTCCATCCGGTAAGGCGGATGGTACCCACCCCTCGGGCAGCACCCGTTCCAATTCGGAACCTGAATATCAAACCCCTGATTCAGCGGACCCGCCTCGGCATTGCCAAGATGCCATTTACCAAAGATTCCCGTACGGTAGCCCTTTGCCTTGAGGGCTTCCGCCAAGGTGGTCTCCTCCAAAGGCAAAGCCTGAAGCTTCTCGGCGCTGAGGAAACGCTGGAAATCAAATTCCCGGCGGCCCGAGAGCCAATCGGTAAGGTCCAGTCGGCCCGGGTACTTGCCCGTCATGATGCTTGCTCGCGTGGGCGAACAGACGTGGCAGGCCGCGTACGCGTTGGTGAATTTGACCCCCTGCTTGGCGAAGCGATCGATGTTCGGCGTCTCGTAGAAGGAACTGCCAAAGCAGGCGACGTCCCGCCAGCCCATGTCGTCGACCAGAAAAAAAACCACATTGGGATGCACCGC
>QOAX01000109.1 GCA_003972865.1 Verrucomicrobiota bacterium
GCCCGCCCGGGGCGGCGGGCGGCGCGAGGGGAGCATGCGGTGAAAGCGATCGTGGGGGATGAGCCCGGCGACGCGGGCCAGATGCGGCTGGCCGAGGTACCCGATCCGGTGCCCGGCGAGGAGGATCTGCTGCTGCCACGCCAACCGGATGCCCGCGGTCATGCCCGCAACATCCGCGCGCCGGCCGGCTGGATCTGCAGGGTCTCACCCGACGGCAAAAAATGGGATCTCATCTCCAGCGGCTACCGCAATGCCTACGGCCTCGCGCTCAACCACCACGGCGAACTCTTCACCTACGACGCCGACATGGAGTGGGACTACGGCACGCCGTGGTACCGCCCCACCCGCGTCAACCATGTCGTCAGCGGCAGCGAATACGGCTGGCGCACCGGCACCGGCAAATGGCCGGCCTACTACCCGGACAGCCTGCCGCCGGCGATCGACATCGGCCCGGGCTGCCCCACCGGCGTGAAGTTCGGCACTGGCGCCAATTTCCCGAAACGCTACCGGGATGCCCTCTACATCCTCGACTGGACCTTCGGCACCATCTACGCCATCCACCTGTCACCCAGCGGCGCCTCGTACACCGGCACGCGCGAAACCTTTGTCGCCGGGAAGCCGTTCCCGGTGACCGACCTCGTGTTCCACAGCGACGGTGCGATGTACTTCGCCATCGGTGGACGCCGCACGCAGTCCGCCCTGTACCGCGTGACATGGAATGGAAGAGTCATCGGTGAAAAAGCGCCGACACAGGCCGAACAGGAGGCAGCCCGGCTGCGGAAGCTGCGCAAGGATCTGGAGGCATTTCACGGCAGGCAGGATCCGGAGGCTGTCAGGGCGGCCTTCAAGCACCTTGGCCACGAGGATCGTTTCATCCGCTACGCCGCCCGAATCGCCATCGAGAACCAGCCGGTCAGCGAATGGGAAACGAAAGTGATCTACGCCAAAAACGCCGACACGATCATCACCGGCGCGGTCGCCCTGGCCCGAAGCGGCCAAGCCGCCTCGCGGGACGCCCTGTTGAACAAGCTGTTGTCACTCGACTTGGCCAAGCTCAGCGAACGCCAGAAACTCGAGCTCAGCCGCGCCTATGCGCTGGCCTTCGTCCGCATGGGCGAGCCAGCCGACAAGGAGTTGGCCAACCGCCTCATTGCGTCGTTCGACAGCCAGTACCCGGCCAAGGGCGCCGACTTGAACCGGGAGCTTTCGCAGTTGCTTGTCTTCCTCAAGGCGCCGTCGGTCATTGACAAGACCCTGGCCATGATGGACACCAAGGTGGAATCCACGATGGTGGTTGACAAGGAGGCGCTCGACCGCAACGACGGTTATGGTGGCATCATCAAGAAGGTCCTGGCCAACACGCCGGAGATCCAAAACCTCCATTACGCCATGACCCTGCGCAACCTGCGCTACGGCTGGAAGGAAGATCAGCGTAAAAAGTACTTCAACTGGTACAAGGATGCCGCGACCAAGAGCGGGGGCGTCAGTTACGGCGGTTTCCTGAAAAACTTCCAGAAAGACGCTCTGGCCAACGCACCGGCCAAGGAACGCCCCAGTCTGGAGAAGTTGGTAGGTGACGCCTCGCTTGCGTACAAGCCGGCCAAGCCACCGGCACCAAAAGGCCCCGGCCAACTCTGGGAGCTCGAGGAAACCACAAAGTTGATCGACAGCAACATGAAAGGGCGAAACTTTGAAAACGGCAAACGCAGCTTTGCTGCTGCCCTCTGTGCCTCCTGCCACCGCTTCGACGGCCAGGGCGGAGCCACCGGCCCGGACCTCACCTCCGCCTCAAGCCGCTTCGGCACACGCGATCTGCTCGACTCGATCATCAACCCGAACAAGGTTGTCTCCGATCAGTACGAGTCGTCGCTTGTGACCAAAACCAACGGCGACGTCTTGAACGGCCGCGTGTTGTTCGAGGAGGACGGCGGGCTGCACATCTCCGTCAACCCGCTCGACCCGGATCAAGTCACCATCGTGAAACGCTCGGCCGTGAAGAGCGTGAAGCCGTCCCCCATCTCGCCGATGCCTCCCGCATTGATAAACATTCTGAACAGGGACGAACTGCTTGACCTGTTCGCCTACATCAAATCCGGCGGCAACCGGGCCAATGCCGTGTTTTCCAATTAGGCGATTGCTTCCTTATCGCTTGGCCAAGCAGCGGCCGTTAGTCCTGCTTGTTTGATTCACCCGGGTCGCCGGCCAAGCGGCGGGCGATGAACTGGCGGACCTTGGGGATTTGACACTTGGCCAAGAGCTGAACGGCCCCGGTTCGGTCTTCACCAACGGCCGGGTTGATCCCGTACCAGATCATCAGGGGCAAAACCGGGTCGGCCGCATGGCGCTTGTGCGAGACCAACGGCGCGGCCAAGGCCCAGCGCTTGGCCAAGGGGAGCAAACGCAGCGTCGAGGCCAGGTGCAGTTGAACCAGGCCGGCCATGTCCGACTCGGCCATCTCGACGAGGCGGCCAAGCGCCTTGGCTGACACCCGGCCGTCATCCGTCAGCAGTTTGATCGCCCAGACGCGGACATGCTCACTTTCGTCGTTCGACTGTTCCAGCAGCCACTCCTCATCCAGGCCACCCGTGGTGTGCAGCGCCCACATGGCTCGGAGGCGGTGCGGGATCGATTCGCTCCCGGAGTACAGTTCAAACAAATGTTCGCGCGCTTGGCCAAGGTCATCCCCGGCGACGGCGCGCTCCTGCAACAACCGGCGCGCCATTCGCACGTGCCACTCGTTGGTGTGGGTTTGCAGCTTGGCCAAGTCGAGGCTGCCCAGTTTGCCCAAATCCATTTTCAGCGGCTTGGTTTTGCCGTGGGTGATCTTGAAGATGCGACCGCTGGTGCGGTGGATGCCGTCGCTCTCGTGGCATTCACCGATGTCCGACCAGTCGAGCACGAACACACCTCCGTCCGGCCCGTAGCCCAGTTCGATGCCGCGGAACCACAGGTCGCGGGTCAGCATCATGTCCTCGGCGTGGCTGCCCACGTAGCCGGCCCCCTGTCGGTGCAACGTGTCCCGGTTGATCCGGCGACCGTGCAGGTTCAGCGTGAACACCTGGCCGCGATATTCCTCCGGCCAGTTGTCCGCGCCATAGATCATCATCCCGCAATGCGCGTGGCCGCCACCGGCCGCATCGGTGGGCGAGGTCATGCCTTTCTTTTTCAAGTCGGCCCAGTGCTCGTTACCCTGGTCCCAGTGGAAGTGATCAGCGGTCTGCGGGATGAGCTCGTACAGGAACTTGTCGAAGTGGTTGCCGTACATGCGTCGGTAACGCGCGCCGGGAACGGCATGCCAGAGGTGCCCAATGACGGAGTTGATGAAAAAGAGCTGCCCGTGCCTGTCCCAATCGTGTCCCCATGAATTGGTCGTGCCGTGGCAGACGACATCAAACCGCCTCGTAACCGGATGGTAGCGAAAAATGCTGCAGTTGATGCGTGTACGCATTTCCCGAGGCGTGCCCGGAACGCCGACCTCCGAACTGGCGAGGATGCCGTGCCGCCCGTAAAGCCAGCCGTCCGGCCCCCACTTCAGCCCGTTGACGATGTTGTGACGCACGCTGTCGTTGTCGAAACCGTCGAGCAACACCTCCGGCTCGGCGTCCGGTACGTCGTCGCCGTTCCGGTCTGGAATAAACAGGATATTGGGCGCGCAGGCGGCCCAGACGCCGCCAAACCCAAGCACGATTGACGTCAGTTGCGATGCTTGATCCCAAAAAACCTTTCGCCTGTCAAAGACGCCGTCGTTGTCGGTATCCTCGAAAATCAGGATGCGATCCTTGAGGCGCAAGTCGAAGTTCACCCGGCTCTCGGCATAGGTGTAGCACTCGGCCACCCACAACCGCCCGCGGCTGTCCCAAGCCATGGCGATCGGCTGCCGGACATCCGGCTCGGCGGCGCTGAGTTGCACCGTGAAGCCATCCGGCAGCGAGATGACCTTCAGTGCATCGGCCGGCTTCACAAACGGCGTGGTGATCTCCTGGGTGTTGGTGAACTGTTGCGCAGCCGCATTCAGCAACACGGAGCCAAGCAGACAAACACTGAATAGTGTCAGGCATTTCATCGATTCAGTGCGGGGGATATCCACCCGTTGATGAGCCGCCATATTGAGCATGACCACGGCGCCCTCGGCCAAGCTGTCGATTGCCGAGGTGATGTCGGCAGGGGAAGCGCTTGGTACGGTGTCGATGACCGATCCGTCGTACGGGTTTACCACCTTAACGGTGTCGCTGAGCCCGGTCCATTCGCCGTTGAGAAAAAGCTGCATGGGCGCAAGTGTCGTTCCGGCGCTTGGCCAAGAGCAACAAAAAAGCCCCCGGCCAAGCGGGGGGCTTTGTCAAAGTGCGGGGCAGGGGATCAGGCCACGGCGGTGGCCTCCTCCGACAGGGCAACCAACCATCGTAGGGTGGAGGGGTAAAGTTTTGGCTCGTCGGCTTGCATATCGCCCGCCCGATGTAAAACGCTGCGTCGCGCTTGGGAAAGAAAAATTGGGGGTGCGCCGGCAGAGCGAAGAGGCAACGGCGCACTCCACAAAAAGACGGCCCGCGTTAACGGGCCGTCTTGGTAAAAAAAATGTTTCAGAAAACTAACGATTGGATCCGCCCCACCAGATAGGATTAATATAACTCGAATTCTGTGCATATGAATAGAATTTTTTGAAAGTTAGGTTAAGAGCCTCGCCCGAGACACATCCAACCGTTGCTGATCCACCCACATCCTGATCCGGCCTGGTGTTTTGTCCAGCGGTCACATGACGTTGGGATATGCCCTCAAGGGGTTGGTTGCCGGCGTCGTTGAAATAAAACGGGTTGGTATCATCTGTTTCCCACTGGACGATATCCCCAGGTGTAGTGGCCGATCTTTTTCTTGTCCAAGTTGTCCTCCAATTAGACCCACCCATCGCACTTGGCTTTGTTGCGTGATTGTAACTTCCATTACCAGGGTTCCCACGACCGTTCCATTGGCGGATGATGTTTCCATTCCAAGTGTAACTAGTAATCTTTATAGCTCTCGATAGGTATCTCTTGCTATTGGATCCTGTGGAGGTGGCTTTGTCCTTGGGACACATCAGCACGTTGGCATTGTTACCCAGAAACACCGCGAGTTGGCCATGTTTGAATGCCTCAACTTGACCGGCAAGTTGTTTAGCCAAACCCGCAATACCTGGGTTTCCAACGTATGCTGGCATGGAAGTTGAGCCCGTCCAGTTGTGTGCGGGCTTGTCACATCTTCCTGCATTGCTGGCTCTGTAAGCCCAACCGTCTGGGCCGACCCCGTTGCTGCCCCAAGTCGGGTGTGGGAGGTAATCCTCGTAGGCATCGCTGAACATGTTCAGGGCCAGCATGATCTGCTTGTTGTTGTTCCAGTCGATGGTGTTGTGGGCTTTGTCCTTGGCCCGGGCCAGGGCCGGGAGGAGCAGGCTGGCCAGGATGGCGATGATGGCGATCACCACCAGCAACTCGATGAGGGTGAAACCAAGGATGACCTTAGTGCCCAGTGTCTTGCGAACAGTTGTTTTTTTCATAATTTGGAAAGTTTAAACGGAGCTGGTCAATAGGACGTTGGCTCAATGACTCGGTCGGTAGCGCGCACCGGGAACCGCATGCCAGAGGTGCTCAATGACGGAGTTGATGAAAAAGAGTTGCCCGTGCTTGTCCCAATCATGTCCCCACGAATTGGTCGTGCCGTGGCAGACGACATCAAACCGCCTCGTAACCGGATGATAGCGGAAAATGCTGCAGTTGATGCACGTGCACTTTTCCTTGGGCGTACCCGGAGTACCGACATCCGAACTGGCGAAAATGCCGTGCCGCCCGTAAAGCCAACCGTCCGGCCCCCACTTGAGCCCGTTGACGATGTTATGCCGAACCTTGTCGTTTTCGAAGCCATCGAGCAGCACCTCCGGTGCGGTATCCGGCACGTCGCCGCCGTTCCTTTCGGGGATGAACAGAACATTGGACGCGTAGGCGGCCCAGACGCCGCCAAAGCCAACCTCGATTCCCGCAAGTTGCGATGCCTGATCCCAGAAGACCTTCCGCTTATCGAAAACACCATCGTTATCGGTATCCTCAAAAATCAGGATTCGATCCTTCAGGCGTGTGTAGAAGTTCACCTTGCTCTCGACGTAGGTGTAGCACTCTGCCACCCACAACCGCCCGCGGCTGTCCCACGTCATCGCGATCGGCTGCTGCACCGCTGGCTCGGCCGTACTAAGTTGGACCTTGAAACCATCCCGCAACGAGATGCCTATCAGTGCATCGGCCGGCTTCAAAAACGGCGTGGTGATCTCCTGGGTGTTGATGAGCTGCTGCTCAGCCGCATTCAGCAATGCGGAGCCAAGCAGACAAACACTGAATAGTGTCAGGCATTTCATCGATTCGGTGCGAGGGATGAAACAAATCAACGTTTATTTCGACAACGACTTTTCTACATGCACCCAAGCCCCGTTGAAATGTGCCACCGGCCGGAATCGTTTTGGGATTCAGTGCCGGACCCGATAGAACATCGCCCTGGAATCCGGCGCCACGGCGCGGGGCGAGTCGGCCCCGGCAACGTCGTTCCACGGCCCGGTGACCTTTTCAGCCTCCTGCAAAACCCCCGGCTCGGTCCAGGAAACAATCACGTTTCCGTCCTGCAACAAAACACTCATTGTGGCGGGCCTCACCTCAGCAATGGCATCCGGCGGGATATAGGCGGCGATCGCCTGGTCGTCGTCGTCGTTGATCAGGAATTTCTTCCTGGTGGGGGCCACATTCAACCACTCCAGGCTGGAGGCCGTGCCGCCGCTCGCGATTAACGAGGAAGCCCCGCCCAGGTGATCATAATAGAACAGCGTGAAGGGATAGAGACCGGATTTTTCGACGACAAAGTTGTATTGCCAAGCCTTTGCATCATCGATGCCTGGGTTGACCGATTCGTCCGGGGACAGTTCCAAGGCGTCATCCCCGAACCCCACGTGGAGAAGGTGTCCCGGGGTGGTTGTGATTTGCATGTGGTAATATCCCTTCTTTAGATCGAGATAGGCGGTCGCCTCCAGGCCGAAATGAATGAGGGGCATTTCCGCCCCCTCGGGGATCAGGGATTCGGTGCCGTTGATGCCGGGGAAGAGCTTTTCCCCCGCCTTGTTTCCAATCGTTCCCCCATCCCGTTGGTAGTTGATCTGGTCCCGTTCCATATAATAGCCCTTGGAGTTGAAGAGTGCCCTATCGGAGTGATCGTTATAATCCTCATCCCAGATCCACCACAGATCCCCGATCTCGCCCATGACCTCCTTGTCGGGATCGGGATCAACGGGGTCAATGGCGGCCAACCGAATGGCGAATCCACGTTCCTGTTTTTCCAAGTCAGCCAGCGTAATGACTGAATCAGCGGGGAGGGCGTCATACTGGGTCCAGTCCATGACGGTGAAATTCCATGACTTGGTGTATTGCCTGTGCGCATCACTGTCATCGGCGAACTCCACTTTAACAGTGTGGTCGGAAAAATTCTCAAACGCACCAGCCGATTCATGAACGATTAATGTCCTGTCCCCGACCTGCTGTATTTCTGAGGCGACCTTTTTGCCGTCCAGAAACAGCGCCACCGAACTCGAATCCACCTTGTGGACATCATGTTCGATGACCACATGCAGAGGGCTGTTCGGGTGGGCTTCAAGTTCATTTTCCCTCGGAAAAACACGAAGGATGCTTAACCCCTTCCCCGGAGCAACCGCTCCGGAGTCGCCCTGCAATTCAAGCATGAACGCGCCGCCCGCATAGCCCTTGTAGGCATGGGCCCCGGCCAAGCCGCCGTTGGC
>QOAX01000197.1 GCA_003972865.1 Verrucomicrobiota bacterium
CGTGTCGTCGAACTCGATGACAGTCGTCTCGATCGGCAGCCGGTCCTGCGGCGGCGTCTCGATGGTGCTCATGTCGCGCGCGCCGGTGAGCGCCATGTGCAGCGTGCGCGGGATCGGTGTCGCGGTGAGCGTGAGCACGTCCACCGTCTGCCGCAGCATCTTGAGCCTCTCCTTGTGCAGCACGCCGAACCGCTGCTCCTCGTCAATGATCACCAGGCCGAGATCCCTGAAGCGGACATTGGGCTGGATGAGCTTGTGCGTGCCGATGACAACATCCACCGAGCCAGCCGCCAGCGCCGCGATCACCGCGTCGGCCTGTTTTTTCGAGCGGAACCGCGAGAGCAATTCCACAGACACGGGAAACTCCGCCATGCGCTCGCGGAAGGTGTTGTAATGCTGCTGGGCCAGCACGGTGGTCGGCACCAGCACGGCGACCTGTTTGCCGCCCATCACCGCCTTGAACGCCGCGCGGATGGCCACCTCGGTCTTGCCGAAGCCGACGTCGCCGCAGACGAGCCGATCCATCGGCTTGGGCTGCTGCATGTCCCGCTTGGCCGCCTCGATGGCCGAGCACTGATCCGGCGTTTCCTCGAACGGAAACGCCCCCTCTAACTCCCGCTGCCATGGCGTGTCGTCGCCGAACTCGTGCCCCGGCTGAGCCTCGCGCGAGGCCTGCAGCTTGAGCAAATCAGCGGCGACATCGGAAACGGCTTTTTCGGCGGCGGCCTTGGCCTTGGCCCAGCGTTTGCCGCCGATGATGCTGAGCGGCGGACGCGCCCTGCCGGTGCCGACGTATTTGCTGACGAGGTGCGCCCCGGACACCGGGACGTAAAGCCTGGGCGGCTCCTGCCCCGGGTCACGCGTGCCGTACTCGATCACGAGGCACTCCTCGCCGCCGCTGGATTTTTCCTTGCCGTCCCGCGTCGTGCGTGTCTCGACCGGCAACACTTTCAGCCCGAGGTAGCGGCCGATGCCGTGCTGCAGATGCACGACGAAGTCGCCCACGCTCAAGTCGGTAAAATCGATCTCCAGCGCCGAGCGGGTGGCCGCTGCGTGGGGCGACTTGAGCCGGCGCGGTCGCTGCGTGCGGATGCGCCCAAAAATCTCCGAGTCGGTGACGACGACCAGCTTGGTCGCCTCGACGAGAAAACCGCGCGACATGCTGCCGAGCATTTGCACCGGCTTGGCTTCAGCCTTGCGCTTGGCCAGGCCGTACTCGATCCACAACTCATCGAACCGCTGCAACTCGCCCTCGGTGCCGCAGACTGTCCAGACGGCGTAGCCGTTGCGCAGCCAGCGATGCAGTTGGTTGAAAAACTCGCGGCGCTGGGTGTCGGCAACCTGCGGGTCACCCGCCGACTCGCCGAGCGGCCGGTACGCGTCGAGCCCTTGGAACGGCGGCTCGGCTTCTTCGCCGGTTTCGCGAACCTCGACGATGCTGCCGAGCTGACGCGCCTGGCCAAGCGCGGTTTCCCAGTTGTCGTGAAACAGGTCGCCGCTTGGCACCTGCCCGAGGTAGTCGGCCACGCGCCCGGCAATCTCCTCCGGATCGATCAGCAGAAAGATCGAGTCACCGGCGAGGTAGTCGCCCAGCCGCCCGGTGGCGTAGTTGGCGTTGGCGCAGAGTTGCTGCTTGAGGATGCCGAGCTCGCCGCCGGGAGAGATCGTGGCCCGGTCGATCTTCTCGCGGGAAAGCTGGGTCTGCGGATCGAAGGTGCGCAGCGACTCGAGTTCGTCGCCGAAAAACTCGAAGCGCACCGGCCAGGGGCTGGCCAATGGGAAGACATCAAGGATGCCGCCGCGCAACGCGATCTCCCCCTTTTGGCTGACCTGCGCCTCCGGCTCGTAGCCCTGGTCCTCGAGCCACTCGACGAGGTCGAGCGGGTCGATGCGGTCGCCAAGCTTGAAGCTGCGAAACCGGTTTTTCAGTTCGGCCGGGGAGAAGGTCCGCTGCAGCAACCCGACACCGGTGGTGACGATGACCGGGCCGGGCGCGGTGGAGTTTGCGCTGGGCTTTCGGCGCTTGGCCAAGTGGATGAGGGTCTCGAGCCGTTCGCTCAGCACGTCGGCGTGCGGCAGTCGGGCCTCGTGCGGCAGGACATCCCAAGCCGGGAAAAACTGCGGCGGCTTGGCCAAGCGCTTGGCTAGGGTGGGGAGCCATGTCTCGAGTTCCTGATGGAATTGCTCCTGAAGTTTGCCGGTGGGGCAGACGACCACCACCGGCCGACCCTTGGCGAAATGGGCCAAAACCGCCGCCGAAAAGGCCCAAGCGCCTTGGCTGATGCCGTCGAGAGACAACACTCCTCCCTGTTCCACGCCTTTGAGGAGGGCCTGCAAAGCGGGAGTTTTGCGCAGCTTGGCCAGGATGGCCGAGGGGTCTGGTTGGGCCAGACTCAATTCAGAAGGGACAGCATGGGCCAAGCCCGAGGGGGCGTCAAACGGCGCGAGTTAAAAAAGCTCAAAAAAGAAAAAAAGGCCATCAAATGCCTTGACAGGGCGGGGAGGCGCAACCAGCCTCGCCGCAATTTATATGTGTACAGGCTTTCACTGATGGAAGCTTGTGCATTGTCATGATTAAGCAATACTGAGCAACCAAACAAAACCAAGAGCAATTCTGTTGTTATGAAACGTGCCTATAGAGCAAAAACCAAGAGGATGAGGGCCGCCGTGAAGACCGCCGCCCTCATGAGTTTGGGCATCCCGCTGGCCACCCTGCCGGCAGTCGCCCAGGATGATGAAGGCGAACTGACCCCGGTGGTCATCACCGGTTCCAACATTCCCACCGTGGAGTTGGAGGGGCCGTCGCCGATCGTGCGGATCAACCGTGAGGAGATCAACCGTTCCGGTGCCGAGACCGTGGGCGAGCTGCTCCGCCGCCTGCCGCAGAACAACTCCGGGTCGTACGACGAGAAATTTCAGAACTCGTTCGCGCCGGGTACATCCGGCGTGTCGCTGCGCGGCTTGGGCATGGCCTACACGCTCGTGCTGGTGGATGGCCGCCGGTTGGGCAACCATTCGATGGCCCAGAACATAACCACGGCGTTCTCCGACCTGAACGGCGTCCCGATGGCGGTCGTGGAGCGTATTGAGGTTCTGCTGGACGGCGCCTCCGCTATTTACGGTTCCGACGCTGTTGCCGGCGTGATCAACATCATCACGCGCGACAACTTCGACGGCTTGGAAATTAACGTAGGGTATAGCAATACCGCCGACAGCGACATGGCCACCCAGCGCTACTCGATCACGGGCGGCACGGTCAGTGAAAATGGCAACGCCTGGGTCAATATTGATTATATGCAGCGCAACTCGTTGCAGCATGACGATAGGGATTTTGCCGCAAGCGCAAATCAGGGATCCGCTGGTGGTTATGACTTCCGCTCCTCCTCCGGCAACCCGGGTTCGATCAAGATTCTGCCCGGCTCCGAGAACGGGTTTGAGTCCGGCTTCTACAAGGTACCCGCTGACAGCACCGGCACCCCGACCGCCGAGGAGATCATCGGTGCTCCGGGCATCAACCGTTTTGACTACAACCCGTGGATGACCCTTACGCCGGAATACGAGCGATACGGGGCGTCGAGCCGTGTCAATTACACGGTGACCGATTATGCCACCGCGTTCGTGCAAACGACCTATCGGAACATCAAGGTCCACCAGGAGATGGCTCCCACCCCGGCGTTCGGCGACTTGAATACCGACACCTGGGGCATCCTGCCGGCGTCCAACGCGTTTAACCCGTTTGGTGAGGACACAACCTTCCGTCATCGCCTGATTGAGGTTGGGCCTCGTCTCTTCGATATTGAGAGTGACATTTTCCGCGTCCTGCCGGGTGTCAAGTTCGACATTGGCGACAGTTGGCAGGCGGAGACCGCCTTCCTCTACAACAAGGTCGAGACAATCGACTTCGGCAAGAACTTCGTCTCTGCGGACGCCCTCAAGGAAGCGCTGGCCTCGAGCGATCCTGCCACCGCTTACAATATATTTGGCGCCGGACTGGGGATCAACAGCCCGTCCGTCCTCGACGGACTCCGGGTCAATACCGTCCGTCGCGCTGAGTCCGAGCTCCGGATGTTTGACATCAAGGCGGCCGGCGATCTGGCTGAACTGCCGGGTGGCACCCTGGCTCTGGCCGTTGGGGTTGAAACCGCAAAGGAGGATACCAGCGACGTTGGCGACAGTCTCTCCATGTCGAACAAGATCGTTGCCTCCGGGGGCACTTCCAACGCGGGCAGCCGCTCTCGTGACGCCGGGTACGCTGAATTCATGATTCCGATCATCGGGGAGGACAACAGGGTTTCTGGCATTCACTCCCTCGGATTGCACGCCGCTTGGCGTATCGAGCAATACAGCGACTTCGGCTCGGCCGACAACCCGAAGGTGGGTTTGAAGTACCAGCCGCATGAGCGTGTGCTGTTACGCGCCACCTACCAGACCGCGTTCCGGGCACCGGGCCTCCAACAGTTGTACATGGGCCAAACTGTCGCCCATCCGTTCCTTTTGGATCCTGCCCGCGGTGATGAGGGAATGCAGTACAAGACCATCTCTGGTGGTAATACGGATCTGCATCCGGAAGAATCGGATAGCGTCTCCATTGGTGCCGTTATCGACATTCCCATGCCGGAGAACATGGATCTCGCCGTGAGTGTGAACTGGAGTCGGGTCGAGTTGGAGGATCAGATCACCAGCCTCGGTGCACAGTACATGCTGACCAACGAGGAGCTCTTCGGTAACAACATCATTCGTAACGAGCAGACGGATGCTGACAGGGCAGCTGATAACCCAGGGCCTGACGGCAAGTTTGGAACCGAGGATCATCCCGAGTGGGGTGAGGACGACATTCCCAACGGAGGCATCCCTGGGAGCCTGAAACACATCAACAACTCCTATCTTAATCTAGCTGAGGTGCATGTTGAAGCGATCGATATATCGATCGACTACGGGATCGACACTTCGGTGGGTTACTTCGGTGTTGATCTTCGTGCCGCCCATATGGTCTCATATGAATATCAGGCACGTCCTACCGATGAGTTCGAGGAGCAGGTAGGCTCTTATACTGTGCCGGAATTGCGGGGCAATTTGAGCGTCTGGTGGAACTATGACAAGTACAGCGCCGGAGCCACGGTCAACCACGTCGATAGCTTTGATCAGTACTACGGGGTTATACCGAAGGTCAATTCCCACACCACCCTCGACTTGCAGGCTACCTATGACCTGACCGACAACTCACGGATCACAGTTGGGGCGTTGAACGTCACCGACGTGGATCCGCCCTGGTCAGACAGCGAGCCGGAAGGGTACTCGTACGGCACCGCAGGCCACAGCCCTTGGGGCACCGTCCTTTACGCCCGGGCGACTGTCCGCTTCTAAGGCGAACAACCAATTCACAATCAAATCCCGTGGTCGCTTGGCCACGGGATTTTTTTGTTCGCCTTGCCAAAAAGCAGGACGGTACAGTCCGCTCCCAGTTGGGAATCACGATCCTCGGCAGATCATCCTGAGCGAAATGAAAACAATCATCATCCCCATCATGCGAGCGGCCGCGCTTGGCCTGGCCTGGCTGGCCCCGCTTGGCCAAGCGGAAAAACTGCCCGTTGAGACCTTTTTCAAGAATCCGGAGTTCAGTAGGATGCGCCTTTCCCCGGACGGCAAATGGCTGGCTGCGATCGCGCCGCGCGAGGGCAAAAACAACCTTCTCACCATTCGGCTTTCCGACCGCAAGCTCTTCGGCTGCACTGCGGAGGATGAAAACGAGGTGTACAGCTTCAACTGGATCAGCAATGAACGCATAATATTCCAGATGAAAGATCGCAACAATTTCCCCAACGGCGGCCTTTACGCCGTTGACCGCGATGGCTCCCGGCACAAGGTGCTCAATCCCTCCTTCAAGACGTACCGGGAATTCGGCAGCCGCGTGTTCAAGGCCGTTGAGCTTTTCGACCCGTTGACAGACGAGGGCGGCGACATTTTGGTCTCGGTTCGCAAAGGCGGCGGGAGGTTCCGGGAGGAACGCAGCTTTTACGGGAACATCGTCCGGCTCAACACCCTCACCGCGAAGGAAAAACGGGTTGTCTTCAATCGGGGTGACATTCTTCAGTTTGTCGCCGACCGCGAAAAGGTCATCCGCATCGGGGTTGCCCAGCATGGCCTCATACGCACGATCCTTCACCGCAGAAACCCCGAGTCGGACTGGGAGGAGGTTTATTCCGGTGACTTCCGTACCGCCATCGTCCCACTGGGCTTCGGCAAGAATCCGGACATCCTCTACGTCGCCGCCCCCAACGGCGACAAGAAGGCGCTGTTCCAGTTCGACCTCAAGGCGAAAAAACTGGGCCGGATGATCTTCACGCACCCGACATACGATGTGCCGGCCGGGCCGCCGATCGTGTCGGAAAAGACCGGCAAAGTGCTGGGGGTGCGCTACGAGGCCGAGCGCCCCCAGGTCTACTGGTTTGACAAGGATTACCAGCAGTACCAGGCGATGATCGACAACGCGCTGCCCGGCATGGCCAACGACATCAAGAACTGGTCTAGGAAGGAGGACCGCATCCTCTTCCATTCGCACAGCGAGAAGACCGTCGGCGCCTACTACCTGCTCGACATCAGAAACAAAAAGAAGCCCGGGCTGGAAAAGCTGCTCGACCTCGCGGAGTGGGTTGATCCCGCCAAGATGTCGCCGATGAAGCCGATCCAGTACACCGCCCGCGACGGGCTGGTCATCCACGGGTTCCTGACCATCCCCAATGGCAGCGATGGCAGAAACCTCCCGCTGATCGTCCACCCGCACGGCGGGCCGTCCGCCCGCGACTACTGGGGCTGGAACAAGGAGGTGCAGTTTCTGGCCAACCGCGGCTACGCCGTGTTCCAGCCGAACTTCCGCGGCTCGACCGGCTACGGCACCCGGCTGCGCACCGCCGGTTACCGCGAGTGGGGCGGCAAGATGCAGGACGACATCACCGACGGCGTGAAACACCTCATCGCCGAGGGCATTGTCGATGCCGGGCGCGTCGGCATCTACGGCGCCAGCTACGGCGGCTACGCGACGATGGCCGGCCTCTGCTTCACGCCGGAACTGTACCGGTGCGGCATCAACTACGTCGGCGTCACCGACATCGACCTGATCCTCAAGGAATATCCGCTCCCGAAGAAGATCAACGACGCCATCGACGCCGTGATGATCGCCGACCGGAAGAAGGACAGGGACTGGATCAAGAGCCGCTCCATCCAGAACAATATCGACAAGGTGAGAGCCCCGGTCCTGATGGCCTACGGCATGAAAGACTGGCGGGTGCCGCCCAAGCACGGCCGCATCCTCAAGCGCGCGCTGGACCGGAACAACATCCCCAACAAGCTGATCATCAAGGCCAACGAGGGACACGGCTACCGCAACGAGGACAACATCTTCGAGTTTTACCGCGAGGTCGATGCCTTCCTCGAGCAGCACATGAAATAAGGCCCAGCACTTGGCCAAGCGTTGACACCGGACAACGGTTTCCCTAGCGTCCCTCCGCTAATGAGGGACGACCCCGGGCTTGGCTTCGGGGTTTTTTGCTTCAACAGCAGGACAGATGTCGAACACCATTCTAGTGGGCGCCCAGTGGGGCGACGAGGGCAAGGGCAAGATCATCGACTTCCTGACCGGGCAGGCGGACATCGTCGTGCGCGCCCAGGGCGGCGCCAACGCCGGCCACACCGTCATCGTCGGCAGGACGCAGTACATCCTGCACCTCATCCCCTCCGGC
>QOAX01000249.1 GCA_003972865.1 Verrucomicrobiota bacterium
AAAGTCCGAGTCGTTGGCCTGCCACGCGTTCTCCCCTGTCCCGTTGAACCGGCCTATGCGGTCACGGTCAAAAACGATGTGGTCACCACTCGCATCCGTACTGTCCGATTCCTGTGCTGCCGGAAAGTTCGGCTGTTCCGCAACCTTCTCAAACTTGTCAAGCGGCCAATCGGAAATACTCCCGTCTATGTCAATGTCGATATTCCCAAGGTGGCGCACAATAATATCACCTTTCGAAATTGTGTTCTCGGTCTGTCCCCCCAATGTAGATGGGGTATCAAAGATGAGTTCTCCCCAGTTGCCGGCATGAAACAGTGATGTCTTCGGATCGCCACAATCCACCGTGGTGCTCTGCGCCCAACTGGCCCAACTGATGTTGGCCCCTCCCTTGCCCTCATCATCATCTGTGTCCACATCCCTCCAGAATAGCTCAAACCCCATCGAGTGATCCGGCGTAAACCCGGTGATCTTGCCAAACGGAATCAGCATCTCCACCGTGTATCCGGAATAGGTAACATTTGGATTGGCCAATATCTCCGGATTCCTCGCCCCGGCTGCTCTCAGATCTTCGTACTGCTTGGCTGCTATGTCTCCTCCTGGGACAGTATCCAACGCATCCCGGTAAATCCCGCCTGGTCCTCCTTTGTCTGGTCCATTCAGCTCCGGATCACCCCCTCGCTCAAGCGTCTGGCGCGCCCCAAATACATCGTCACCTGAATCGTCCGGCTTGAAATTCTCATTCAAGCTGACAGTCACCTGAAAGTCGTCCACATTGGGAGCCTCCGGATCAAAATTCGGAAACGCGATATCACTGGCACAATCATCACTGTCATTTAGGGTATCCAGAAAAAATTCAAATCCATCATTGAAAAAACCCGTCACCCCATACTCCGAAGTATCCCTCTCCATCCGGTAGACGTCATCTATACAGACAGCCAGAATGTAAAGGTATTTGTCATTGTATGCGAAGTAGATCGTGGAACCAAAGTCCGAGTCGTTGGCCTGCCACGCGTTCTCCCCTGTCCCGTTGAACCGGCCTATGCGGTCACGGTCAAAAACGATGTGGTCACCACTCGCATCCGTACTGTCCGATTCCTGTGCTGCCGGAAAGTTCGGCTGTTCCGCAACCTTCTCGCAACCTTCTTAAACTTGTCAAGCGGCCAATCGGAAATACTCCCGTCTATGGTGATATTCTCGTCTCCAAGGTAGCGCACAATGATGTCACCCTTGGGACCGGCAAGAACATCTGATTTAAACAGGACCGAAATGGCAACAAACGCCAAAACCAAATTTGAAATTGAATAGCGAGAATTCATGGAGGCAAAAACTATCGATCTTTCAACCTATAAACAAGGCTTTACATCAACTGGGCCACCGATCTCATTTGGTTCATTGCAGTGCCCTTGTGGATGGGCAAATAGAGCGAAACCGGGGGCTAATCGGCAGGGTTTGCGTGCTGTATCGCCATGGTCAGGGTGGAGGTAGTCAGGGCATCCTTGTTGTTCACCAAGTGCACCGGTTTCCAGATGCCCCCCATGCCGGCCCGGTTATAAACCCGGACGGCCAGGACATTATCCCCCGAGCGATCCAAGGCACCGCCCGCCTTGAAACTGAACGGCTTGGTCCAGAGTTCCTCCGGGGAGAGTCCGGTGGCGGCACGGGTATGCTCGAACACCTTGCGGCCGTTCAGCCATATTTCAGCCTCTTCGTCCACCGCCTGAAATAAAAAATACAGGGCCTCTGCTTCGGCCAGATTCTGAGGCACCCGGAATCTTTTTCGGTACCACCCATATCCCAGATAGTCAGGGTAACCGTCGTCGTTCCAGCCCCCTTCAAGGTCGGCCAGTTTCCAGGATGAATCGTCATGCTCAGGGCGGAACCATTTCTCTTTCAGCCCGAGGTTTTTCGGGTCGGAGGCAAACCTCCACTGGCTGCCCAATGATTGGCCTTCGACCTCGGGAATTTCGACCACTGCCAACAACCGGCAGGCCCAAAGCCGGTTGGTTCGTTTTTCATCCCGAATCATGGCCACCGCGGTTTCCTCGTCAACATATTCGACATTGGTGTAGGTTCCCTGATGGCTGTCAGCCCCGATGAACCACGGTTCAGGCCTGGTCCAATTTCTGCCGGCATCCTGACTGACAGCATACCTCATGGGCCGGTGCCAACCGCAGAGTAGTCTGCCGTCTCCCAGCTGCACAATGGAGCAGTGCGTCCCGGGCTGAACCCTGACGGGACGAGACCACGTTTTCCCACCGTCGTCGCTGATGGAGTGGTAAAGGCCCCGTTGTTCTTCGTCGGGGACTCCCTGCGGTTCGCGAATCCTGTTCTGGGCCCGAATCATAAACACGAGACGTCCATCCTCGAGCCGGGCCATCGCCGGCTCTGAGAAAACCAATCCCTTGTTTTTGTCGGACCTGGCCACCAGCGTAAAACTCCAGTCCCCTCTATCACCGTTGTTCCTGAGCACGCCGCACGATTGCCGGATGCCGTCCACGTCATCCGGCGACATGTAGCCGCTGACAGGGATCACCAATGTGCCGTCCGCCAACTGGGCGGGCCTGCCGCCCGTCCAGGTCCACGCACCCAGCACGGGGGCATACTCCACTTCCGGCCCAACCGTCCAGGTTCTGCCGCGATCCGCGCTGTAAGCCAGGTTTATCGCAGTGTAAATCCGGTAGTTCTCGTAAGCCTGATACTTTCTGCCATCCGGCAGCCTACCGATAAAACGCCTGAGTTTTGGAAATGGCTTACCGCTTCTGTTCTCGCCGCCACCCAGATTCTCGCCAAGGCTCTGGGTGCAGATCATCACGATCCGGCCATCGTTCATCAGCCCCATGGCAATGTCGGATGCCACCAGGTGAGGCGCCGGGACCATGGCCGTGAATGTTCGGTCCCAATTTCTCCCGCCGTCGGTGGATTCAATGAAAACAACCTCGGTGGACTTGTCCCCCGGCACAGAACTCACGGAAGCCAGGAGGGTTCCATCCTTCTGCCTGATGATACAGGCAGCCGCTCCTCCATTCCGGTTATCATAGACGAGCTTGGGACGGGTCGGCCGCCAGGTTAACAGGGCATTATCGAACACACCCCCTTTCGCTGCGGTTTCCCCGGCCTTGGCATCTGACAGTGCTGAAAACAAAAGCAGAACAAGTGAGGCCCACAACGTGGCCTTGCCGCTTTTATAATCAGCCGCCAATTCAGACGCGGCGCTCATTTCTTGGATCGAAGTTGAGTTGGCTGCATGCTTGGTGGAAGTTTCCATTGCACGGTCTCGCAGGTAACGGTTGGCGGATCGTCGTAGGGATAGGCGTTGTTTGCGAAGCAGGTCAGGAACCTGTCGTCGCCAAGTTCCAGGGACACCGGCCAGCCATTGTTCCCGGTGGCAGTCACGGCAGAAAAGGACAGCTGAACCCGGCGATCAGTGTTCCAGGTTTTGCCTTCATCGTGACTGAGAACCACACAGACACCGAAGGGTTGGTGATAATTCACATAGCTGACCAAGATCCGGCCATCCTTCAGTTGAAGAAGATTGCCGTGAACCTCGCCCGTGTTCGTCAACGGTCGGGGAGTGGACCATGTCTTTCCGTCGTCACCAGATACGGTGACCATGGTTCTTGCCAGGGCGTGACCCCGATGACCCCGGGGCGCTGCCCCGCTCCTGGCAAC
This sequence comes from Verrucomicrobiota bacterium, assembly GCA_003972865.1. Lineage (GTDB taxonomy): Bacteria > Verrucomicrobiota > Verrucomicrobiia > Limisphaerales > UBA1096 > UBA1096. Next base: position 3,670 of record QOAX01000249.1, read on the forward strand.
CGGCCGCCTGTGGCGAAGCGCGGCCAGCAGGTTGCCGCTCTTCAACCGCAGGACGGACACCTCGCTGAAAGCCGAGATGTCCTCCGGTCTCCAGTCGATGAGTCCCTCTGAAAAAGTCCAGGTTTTCCCGTGGTCACCCGATCGACACAACTCGAATTTTTCCGCTCCCTTGGAACGCAGAAAGAGCAGGGTCCCATCCTGTTCCACCACAACATTCCTGGGATACGATCGACCGGGGATGAGGGCCTTGTCCCAGGTGCGACCGCCATCGGTGGATCGGCAAACCCACATCTCATTGCGTTTGCCATTGAGTCGGAAATCCTGGGCCGTCAGCAGGAGCGCGCCATCCGCGGTGACCGTCAGGCTGGGTTCTTTTGCGTGGATCGATGGGCGCGCAATCTCGCGCCAAGTCCGGCCGCTGTCCGGGGATTCATAAACCACCATGGAGAAGGTCCGGTTCTTGGGGTTGGTATAGTAGTCCTTGTGCTGCTGGCACACTGCGAGGACAACCCGGCCGGCCTCGAGCCTGGCCATGCCGGCCTTGTAGTTGCCGCGGCCGCCCACCCGGGTTCGGATGGCTTGCCCGGCGTGGTCAATGGTATGGATGCGCTGCAGATCCTGTCCGGAATAACCGGCCATACCGGCTATCTTCCATTCATATTTATAATCTGAGAGGAGCAGTGCATTTCGCTCCTGATCCACCCTGCTCTTTCCAACCGGGAAACCATCGCGGGCAGCCGTTTGCTCCGTGGGGTCGTCCACAACCAGTGCCAATCTGCAGGCCCAAATCCAGTTGGGATGGGGACCGTAGTCCTTGAGCATCGCCACGGCGGTTTCATCGTCATAGAATTCGACATTGGTATACCAGCCCTGATGGCTGTCTCTGCCAAGAAACCACGGCTCCGGCTTGGTCCATGTTTTCCCGGCATCCGAACTGAGCGCATACTGGATCGGCCGATGCCAGCCACAAAGCAATTGGCCATTCCCGAGTTGGGTGATGGAGCAGTGCGTTCCCGCCAACACCCGCACCGGCATGGACCATGTCCTGCCTCCATCACTGCTGACGGAACGATAAAGGCCAGACCGGAATTCCTCTGGAATCTGGTCCTCCTCAATCACCCTGTTCTGTGTCCGCATCATGAACACCAGACGGCCGTCACGGAGTTCGGTCATGGCAGGTTCGGAGAACACCATGCCCTGCTTCCTGTCGGTTTGGCCCACCACGCTGAATTTCCAGGTGCCACCCCTGTCGCTGCTTCGTAGCACACCGCTCGACAGCCATATGCCGTCCATGTCATCCGATGACAGATAACCATCAATTGGAATGACCATTGTCCCATCCGCCAATTCGGCAGGCCTTGCGCCGGTCCACAGGGAACTTCCCATGAGGGTTTCATGCTCGACCTTACGTCCGGCGGACCAGGTTCTGCCACGGTCCGAACTGAAGGTGATCCACGTGTCACTGTAATAACGATAGTTTTCATAGGCCTCAGTCTCTTTTCCATCGGGCCGCCTTCCGGTCTTTTTGATTAGCTTGGGCAATGGTTTGCCGCTGCGATTCTTGACCACCCCCAGATTGGAGCCGAGCGCCCGGTCGCAGGCCATGAGAATGCGACCATCATTCATCAAACCCATCACCCCGCCATCCGCACGGTCTATTGGGACCTTCGCCTCGAATGGCTTTGACCATGACTTGCCGCCATCGAGTGACTCTATAAAGAGGACAGTGGATGCCCCTTCGCCGGCGTTCCACTCCAGTGAGGCCAACAGGGTTCCATCCTCAAGACGAACCATGCAGGGCCTGGCGGCATATCGGTGGGCACTTTCACCAGCGTGAACGAGTTGCGGCTTTGTGGCTCGCCAGCGCAAACCGGCCGGTGGTGCCGTCAGGCTGGTTTTCAGATTCCCAATGGGCAGAAGCTCTACGCCTTCCGCAAAAACCAAAAATCCCAAGCCGGCATTGCAGAGAAACAGGATTGCCAGCACCCCCAGGAATCCAATGATCGACCTTAACTTTTCCATGATGTTTAACCAGGTATGAATATTATAGAATAGTAGTTAATTATCATCATTTTTCTCTCCCGGCCGCCCAAAGCATGGCCGGACCCGTGATGCCGCCCGTGCCCAGTTCGCTCAACTGACGATTACTAATCTTCACGACAATCTGGTTCGGTTGACCGAACCGGATTGCCGACGTGGCGTCGAATTCCCAGGGTCGACCGATCGGGGCGAGACCGCTCTCAAGCAGTTTGAGTTCCCTTCCGTTGATCCAGGCCTTGGCCGACTCATCGACTCCCCCAAGCCAAAGCCGGATTAAACGACCGCGAAACCTGCCGTCGACTGTTGTCGTCGTGCGGTACCACGCCGGTGCTTTGTAGTAGCGCAGACCCTGGTTCGACCAGGACTGGGACCAGGTTTTCAGTGGTCGCCAGGAACCGGCGCCGATCCCCGGTTTCCACAAACCCAAGGCCTCCCCGCCATCAAATGGATCGAGCATGAAGAGCCACTCGTCCGGAAGCTTCGCCACAATTTCATTGCCGTTGGTGATGCGTTCGTAGCCACTCTGCACGGTTGTGTTCCAAAAACGCCTGATGAAAGCGGACCCATAGCGCCTGCTTAACAGCACCGGTTCATGCTCGAATGCCTCGGGAACGATTTTATCGAGGATCTTGTCTCGATGTTCCCTAGCGTTGCTGAAATCGAGGCTGTTTACTGCACTCATCATTTTAAGGTGTTCAACACCAAAATCGAACCCCACACGCGTCATGTGAACACGCCGCGCAAAAATGGACTCATCAGGCACAGTCCGCTCGGCGGTTTGTAGTGACGATTCCATCTCCAACATGACTCGGGGGGTGAGGATATGGGGAATATCGAAGACATTGCCGGTGTGATAGTCGGCCTCCCTGAAGGCCCGCTCAAGACGATCGAAGTGCGACCGCATGGGGTCGGCGGCGGGACCATAAAACTTGGTGAAATAATCATCCAGCAGGGCATCCACGTTCAGGGATGGATTCCACATGATCCTTGCAGCCAGATATAGCGATGGCCCGTGATAGGCCCAGGCTGGCTTGCACTCCACCCGGCAGGCGATCATCCCCATGCGATGGTAATAGGGATACTCGGCACGAACCTGGCGAATCATCGAAAAGGGAATCCCCGCATCCGCGAGGTGAAAGAGATACCCGCGATACATCATCCTCACGCCAAGGGCCTTCCAGTCCTCAACGATCTGCCTGATGTATTGGCGTTCCCAGCAAAACGGGTTGTCAATGGCATGAATGCGACAAACATCAATGGGCGCCAGGATGGGTAGGATTTTGGTGTCCGGTTTTTCCCGAACCGGCGCCCGCATGTGTTGGGAGTAGCAGTAGAAGGCCAGCCCCACATTGGGATATTGCTTGTGCAACTCGGCCAGCAGGAGATTGAAGAACTTCACGTAGCGGTCCGTGACCGACACCCGGCCATGCAGGGGATCCATGTCGTGCGCGTCCCAGGGATGCACACCGAACCCGTGTCCATCGTACGGCCCGACACTGACATATTCAGTGGAGGGATCATTCTCCAGTTCCTCGAGACAGGCCTGCATCGTCCGCCGAAAAACCTCCGGGTGTGACAGGTTGAGCTTGCCCGTGCGCCGGCCGTCCTCTGTCATATAGAGTTCCGGCTCCTTGTCAGGGTGGCTGCGCCACCCCGGCCCGTGCCCACCCGCGTTGAAACCGCCCATTCGCACCCTGCGAGACCAGGGATTGGGGACATCAGTGAGGATGCGCCCCCTGAAGCCGGGATGCTGGATGGTATCCTGATGGTGAACGGCAACGGTGCCGGTCTTTGGGATCACGATCCCAATCTCGCCAGGGACGAACCAACGGACCCCCAATTGTTCAAGCAACTCGTATACGGCAATGAGGGAGCCTTGTGGCGAAAAGCCAACCAACTGGACATTATGATCCGTTACCAGCAACCGAAAGGAGGCGGGATCATTGCCGTCGACCCTGATCCGCTGTTTTGAGGCGCCCGCATCGGGAGCAGCGCGGCCAATATGGATTTTGATCGCCTTGGCCGGCTGTTTTTCCGTGATGATTGGCAGTCGCGCTCCAGAGATTTTTTCTATGTGCTCGGCCAGTTCATCGGCAGCAAGTTTTTCGAGTTCATTGGGTTCCCCCGGCAGGATAATGGACGCACGCGCCGAGCCTCCCTCAACCAGTTGAACGGTTTTGCCCGCATTTTCAGCACCGCGCCCCCCCACCAGCACAGCTGCGATTGTTGTGATTAGGAGGTGTTTCATTTCCCTTCAGCTTTCAATTCTTCACCCGTCTTGCCGCCGTGTTTTCGGAGGAGGTCGATAGTTTCTGTGTGACCTCCATCAACCGCTAGATGCAAAGGAGTCCATCCCCCGATATTTGCATTCACATCCGCACCTTTGGTGACGAGTACTTCGACAATTTCCTTGTGGCCTGAAGCAGCCGCCTCATGCAAAGAAGTCCCACCAAGATTATTCTTCGCATTCACATCCGCACCTGCCACAATAAACAGTTCAGCGATTTCCTTGTGACCTTCCTCAGCCGCCTTATGCAAAGGAGTTCTTCCATTATCATCCTTCGCGTTCACATCCGTCCCATCAGCCAAGTGCTGTTTGACGGCTTGGATGTTTCCGTCTTTGGCAGCTTGGTGAATTGAGATTTTCGGCGGTTTTGGCTCCCGAAGAAAAACCACCAACAGTACGACTGAAATGATGATTATGAGGCCGTCTGTGAACCGGTTGCCAACTGCGATATTAAAGTTGCGTTTCATAGGCCTGAGAGAGGGCGACGATAGCAGACCACCGATAACCGTCCAACACCAATTAGCCGTTTCGCCCGTAATTGACGTGGTGGCGACGTTGAACAGGTATCGGAAGGTTTAGTTGCCTTTAGCTTTCAATTCTTCACCCGTCTTGCCGCCGTGTTTGCGGAGGAGGTCGGCGGTTTCAGT
>QOAX01000169.1 GCA_003972865.1 Verrucomicrobiota bacterium
TCAATGATGCGGCCCACCCCGCTTTCGACGATGGAGGTGTTGCCGTTTTTCAACCGCGCGAAGGCGTGCACGTCCACCCGCTTGCCCTTGTTGCCGTTCATCGAGCCGGAGTCGTAAGTCCAGACGACTTTTTTGCCGAGCGTCATCTCGGTGAGCTTGGTCCAACTGTCGTGATAAAGAATGTTGCCGTTGGGCAGGAGGTGCACGTCGTGGTGGCCGGCGTGGCCCTGCTGCGGGCCAGCGGTTTTGTGCGACCAAAGCACGCCGCCGTCGCGGTCGGTGATGGCGATGACATTTTTGCCGTACGACGCGCTGACCAAAACCAAGCGCTCGGCCTTGGTCACGACGGCGGTGAGCAATAACGAGAGGACGACGAGGAAACGGAGATTGGCTTTCACGCCGGGGAAATTAGTCGCTTGGCCAAGCGGCGTCGAGCGCGCGCTCGGTTAGCGGAAGAGGCGTGTCTCAAGGCGGTTGCTGTCGTCGCCCAAGCCCACGCTGGGCATGGCCTTGAGCGAGAAAACCAGACTCACGCTGAAGTCGTCCTTGCCGGAGCGATGATCGCGCAGACGAAACCGCAGCCCCGCCGTCGCGCTGGAAAAATCGCGATACACGCTGTAGCTCTGCTCCTCCATCGTGCCGTCGCTGGCCTCGAACTGGTGAATCATCCGGAACCCCCACTCCTCGTTCAGGCGATAATAGAAGCGACTGAACAACAGGTCGTTGCCCCAGCGCCAGTTGGCGTCAATTTGCTGCCGGAAAAACGGGTCGTACGGGTAACGCTCGCGCAACTCGTCCGGCGACAGATCTCGGAGATAGCGGTGGCCGAGCGTCCAGCTCCAGCGATCGTTGGGCAACAGCGAGATCGTGTGGTTGGCCTCGTTGAGCAGGCGGTCGTTCGGGTCGAATCGCACCTCGGAACCGAGCAGCAGCCACGAGCGCGGCTTGAGTTCCAAGTCGGAGTAAATGTCGTTGAAGCGCGACTCGCCCTCGTTCGTCTCCAAACGCCAATCGGTGAACAGTTCCCAGTTCAGCAAGTCGTCGACTTGGCCGTTGCGCTTGGTTTGCAGGCGGTTCCGGATGCCCAAGCGCACGACATTGCGCGAGTCGATGTTGTCGATCGAGTTGTAGTCAGGGAAGTCGATCGGTCGCAGGCGCAGCGTTTGCAGTTCGCGGTCGAATTGCGGTAACTCCCACGGGCGCTTGTCCGGCTCCGGCACGTAAATGTAATTGGCCAAGGGCTGCACGATGTGCCGCAACCCATCGACATCGAGCAGGCTGCTCGACGCATTGGCCCACGTGCTCGACGCCTTGAACGACAACTCGACGCCGGCGTTGAACACGGAGCGATCCATCCCGCCGGCTTGGCCAGGCTCGGGATCGCCGCCGGATGTCGCACCGTAATGCGTCAGCCGAACACCGGCGTGCGGCGTGACATTAAGCCAGCCAAAGTACGTGTGCGGCAAGAGCAGTTGCTGGTGCGTGTCGGCGCGGAACGCCTCGTACTCGTGCAGGCCAAGGTCGGTGTCGGCCGGGCGAAACCTGAAGTGGCCGACCGAGGTTTCGCTCTCGTAAAAAACCGGCGTCGCGCCGAGTCGCTGGCGAAGGCCGGTCACACGAATCTCCGGCAACCGCACGACGGTCTGGTAAAAGTCATCGACCCGAGGCTGGGCCAGTAGGCTGACGCTGAAGTTGCGCCAGTGCTTCGCCAACTCGATGCGCGACGCCGGCTGCGGATTGCGGCGAAATTGGTTCTCGAAAAAGTCGCGGTTCACGAACGCGTCGCTCTGCTCCTGCAGGAGAAGCTTGGCAGTGAAGTCGGGCCGGAGGTTGACCGAGTGATACAGGCTCAGGCGATGCCGGTTGTTGCGGTCGGTGAAGTCGGTGCTGCGGGAGCGGCGACCCGCGCCGGCGGCGGGATCGCGGTCGTCGAGCAGGTAAACCGACGCCTCGCCGCTGCCGGCTTGGCCAAGGTCGTAGTTCGTGTTGAGGCCGGCAGCCCAGCCCCGGCGCGTGCGGTAGTCGAGGTGCGCCTCGCCGTTGAGCCGCTCGCTCAAGTGCCAATCGTACGAGCCTTCAAAAAACAGTCCGTAGCGGCTGCGGTAACCGGGCGTGATGCTCCATTGGCTCGGCGGCTGATCGAGTCGGCGGCGGTAGTACGGAAAATAAAACAGCGGAACCTTGCCGGCGTAGAGCGTTGCGCCCCGGGCCTCGACATATTTGCCGGGGACGATGCTCAAGTGGCGGGTGCGGATGCGCAGCACTGGGTCGGAGCGGTCGTCGGTGGTCAGCCAAAGGTCGTCGGCCGAGTAGCGGTTGCTCGTGGCGTCGCCCTTGATGTTGGTGCCCTCGACGAAAAACGGCGCCTGCCCCGCGCGAAAATTGTCGGTCTGCATCGTGCGGGTGTGGAAGTTGTAAAACAGCCGGTCGGAGGTGAAAACGCGGTCCCGGTTTTGCAGCGTGACGTTGCCCTCGGCAAAAATCTCACCGGTGGTTTGGTTGAGGCGGCCGCGGTCGGCGATGACGAAGGCGCGCTCACCCTGCTCCTCGAATGTGATGCGGAAACGGTCGTTCAGGATGATCAATCCCTCCTCGAGGTTGTAGTCGAACTCGCCCGGCTCGAGCGACTCGATCTCCCATAGCGGCTCGTCCGGCGACGCCGGTTCGGCTGCCCGGGCGGCGCTTGGCCAAGCGACGAGCAGCGGGAGAAAAAAACAAGCCCAGCGAAGATGCATCAACGGGCACTGAGTTAAGCAGAGCCCGACGCGCCTGCCAAGCCGGAGTTACCCCCAAGCGCTTGGCCAAGCGGCGACGGCAAAAGTAACAAAAAAAGGGCGAGGCATTTTCTGCCTCGCCCTTGGTTTGCTGTTTCTGGAACAGCGGTAATTACATCATGCCGTGGTCGTGACCGCCGCCCGCCGGCATGGGCGGTTCCTTCTCTGGAATCTCGGTGATCAGGCACTCGGTGGTGAGCAGCAACCCGGCGATGGAGCCGGCGTTTTGCAGCGCGATACGGGTCACCTTTTTCGGATCCACCACACCGGCTTTCACCAGATCCTCGTATTTCTCGGTCGCGATGTTGAAGCCGATATTGCCCTTGCTCTCCAAAACTTCCTGGACAATCACGGCGCCCTCGAGGCCGGCATTGGCAGCCAGGGCGCGCAGCGGGGATTCCACGGCGTTGCGGATGATGGTGACACCGATCTGGTGGTCACCCTCGAGCTTCAGCTTGTCGATCGCCGGGCGGGTGCGCAGCAGGGCCACACCACCGCCGGGAACAATGCCCTCCTCCACCGCGGCGCGGGTGGCGTGCAGGGCGTCCTCGACTCGGGCTTTCTTTTCCTTCATCTCGGTCTCGGTGGCCGCACCGACGTTGATGACGGCCACACCGCCGGCCAGCTTGGCCAAGCGCTCCTGCAGCTTCTCGCGATCGTAGTCGGAGGTGGTCTCCTCGATCTGCCGACGGATCTGGTTCACGCGGCCCTGGATCTCGGAGGACTTGCCGGAACCCTCGACCATGGTGGTGTTTTCCTTGTCCACCACGATGCTCTTGGCGCGGCCAAGGTCGCTCAAATCGACGGATTCGAGCTTGATGCCGAGGTCCTCGGTTATGCAGCGGCCGCCGGTCAGGATGGCGATGTCCTCGAGCATGGCCGTGCGGCGGTCGCCGAAGCCCGGCGCCTTGACGGCGCAGATGTTCAGTGTGCCGCGAATGCGGTTCACCACGAGAGTGGCCAGGGCCTCGCCCTCGACGTCCTCGGCGATGATCAGCATCGGCTTGCCAGTCTTGGCGACCTTCTCGAGCAGCGGAACCATGTCCTTTAGGCTGCTGATCTTCTTCTCGAAGATGAGGATGTAAGCGTCCTCGAGGCGACACTCCATGGAATCGGGGTCAGTGGCGAAGTACGGCGAGAGGTAGCCCTTGTCGAACTGCATGCCCTCTACGACGTCCATGGTGGTCTCGATGGACTTGGCCTCCTCGACGGTGATGGTGCCGTCCTTGCCGACCTTGTCCATGGCGTCGGCAATGATCTCGCCGATCTCCTCGTCCCAGTTGGCGGACACGGTGGCGACCTGCTTGATCTCCTCCTTGTCCTTGACCTTCTTGGCGGCCTTGTCGAGTGCGCCCACGGCGGTCTCGATCGCCTTCTGGATGCCTCTCTGGATGGCGATCGGGCTCGCACCGGCGGTGACGTGCTTGAGGCCGTCGCGGAAGATGGCCTCGGCCAGTACAGTGGCCGTGGTGGTTCCGTCGCCGGCCTCGTCACTGGTCTTGCTCGACACCTCGCGCACCATCTGGGCGCCCATGTTCTCGTACGGATCCTCAAGGTCGATCTCCTTGGCCACGGTGACACCGTCCTTGGTGACTGTGGGGGAGCCGAACTTCTTGTCGAGAACGACGTTGCGGCCCTTGGGGCCGAGGGTTGCGGTCACGGCCTTGGACAGGATGGCAATACCCTTCAACAAGGCTTGCCGTGCGGACTCATCAAACTTCAGTTGTTTTGCTGACATACTTTGTATTTTCCTTTCTAAATTTTATTCCACGATCGCAAGAATATCGTCGGAATTCAAAATCTTGAGTTCCTTGCCATCGACCTTGATTTCGGTGCCGCCATATTTGCTGATCAACACCTTGTCACCCTTCTTGACCTCAAAGGCAATTTTGTTGCCATCGTCGTCGGTCTTGCCAGTACCCAAAGCCAAGACCTTGGCTTCGGTGGGTTTTTCCTTGGCAGAATCAGGGATGATAATACCACCATCCGATTGCTGCTCCTTATCCTCGATCGGTTCAACAATAATGCGATCGCCGAGCGGTTTTAGTTTTAGTGCCATGTTTGTTTTTTTCTAACTTGCTGTTTTGTTCCCGTCAGGGACGGGAAAGTTTGTCGCGCCGGAAAGTCGGAACCACCCGGTCCCGGCCAAGCGCGGCTAAAGTCTTAGTCGGCCTTTTCCTCCACGACCTCGGCGTCGATGATGGGGCCCTCTTCCTTCTTGGCCGGCTCGTCATCGTCGGCCGGGGCTGCGTCGTCGCTTGGCTCCGCGCTGCCGGCTGCCTGGGCTTCCTGCGCGGCCTTGTAAATATCGGTGGAGGCGTCCTGCACCACTTGCTGCAGCTTCTCGGTGGCGGCCTTGATCGCGTTGGAGTCGGAGCCTTTCAGCGTGTCCTTCAACTCGTTGTTGGCCTCCTCGAGCGCGCTCTTTTTGTCTCCCGAAATCTTGTCGCCGTTGTCCTTGAGCATCTTGTCCGTCTGGTAGGCCAAGTTGTCGGCGCTGTTGCGCAGATCGACCTCTTCGCGGCGTTTTTTGTCTTCGTCGGCATGCGTCTCGGCATCTTGCTTCATCTTCTCGATGTCCTCCTCCGAGAGGCCGCTGCTGGCGGTGATGGTGATCTTCTGCTCCTTGCCAGTGCCGAGGTCCTTGGCGTTGACGTTGAGAATGCCGTTAGCGTCGATGTCGAACGTCACCTCAATCTGCGGGGTGCCGCGTGGCGCGGGCGGGAGATCGGTCAACTGGAACTTGCCGATGCTCTTGTTGTCGTTGGAGAACTCGCGTTCGCCCTGCAGCACGTGAATGTCCACGGCCGCCTGGTTGTCGGCGGCGGTGGAGAAAATTTCAGATTTCTTGGTCGGGATGGTGGTGTTGCGCTCGATGAGCTTGGTCATCACCGCGCCCATGGTCTCGATGCCGAGCGAGAGCGGCGTGACGTCGAGCAGCAGCACATCCTTCACGTCACCCTTCAGGACACCCCCCTGGATGGCGGCACCGACCGCGACGACCTCGTCGGGGTTGACCCCCTGGTTGGGCTTCCTGCCGATGGACGCCTCGGCGGTCTCGACCACCTTGGGCATCCGGGTCATTCCGCCAACCAGGACGAGATCCTTGACGTCGTTCGCGGTCACTTCGGCGTCCTTGAAACAGGCCTCCACCGGCCCAAGGGTGCGCTCGAACAAATCCTCGCACAACTGCTCCAGCTTGGCCCGCGACAATTGCAGATTGATGTGCTTGGGGCCGTTGGCATCCGCCGTGATGAACGGCAGGTTCAGGTCGTAGCTCGTGGAGCTGGACAGGGAAATCTTGGCCTTCTCGGCCTCCTCCTTGATGCGCTGCAGGGCGTCAGGCTGGTTCCGGAGATCCATTCCGTTCTCCTCCTTGAAGCTGTCGAGCACCCAGTCGATGACCGCGTTGTCCCAGTCGTCGCCGCCGAGCTGGGTGTCACCGTTTGTGGCTTTCACCTCGAACACACCGTCGCCGATCTCCAGCACCGAAATGTCAAACGTCCCGCCGCCAAGGTCGTACACGGCGATGTTTTGATCCGCCTTCTTGTCGAGCCCGTACGCCAGTGAGGCGGCCGTCGGCTCGTTGATGATCCGCAGCACATCGAGCCCGGCGATCTTGCCGGCATCCTTGGTCGCCTGACGCTGCGTGTCGTTGTAATAGGCGGGAACCGTGATGACGACCTCGGTGATTGTTTCACCTAGGCGCATCTCGGCGTCGGCCTTGAGTTTGCCGAGGATCATCGCGGAAATTTCCGGCGGACTGTACTGCTTGGTCTTCCCGCTAACCTCCACCTCGACGGCGGCATCCCCGTTGGACGCCTTCACGACCTTGTAAGGCATGCGCTTGGCTTCCTCAGCGACCTCGTCGAATTTGCGGCCCATGAACCGCTTGATGGAAAAAATGGTGTTCCGGGGGTTGGTGACCGCCTGACGCTTGGCCGCATCGCCCACCAGACGCTCGCCGTCCTTGCTGAATGCCACGACCGAGGGCGTCGTCCTGCGACCCTCGGAATTCTCAAGAACGAGCGGTTCCCCGCCATCCATGACAGACATACAGCAGTTCGTCGTTCCTAAATCTATTCCTAAAACTTTTCCCATACAAATTCCGTAACCCTTGAGCAACCCAGATGCCAACCTCCAATAAAAACAATTAACTCACTGTAAACAAGTTTCTTACACGTTTAATTGCCCGTTGAGGTACAGCCTTGGATTCGTGTCATGTGTGACACAATGTCTCTGTTGTTGGCTGCTGAAGTTGGCAAGCGTCCCGCCTTGGGCACGTTTTTCCGACTGCACTTGGCCAAGCGCTGGGCCGCTCAATCGCCGCCGAAGGGGTTGCCTGAATTCTCTGAAGTTTCGTCGAAGGGATTGTCTCTCGGATCGCGCCTGACCTTGGGTTTCTTTGACTTGACCTTTTGTGGCTTGGGCGGTTTTGGAGCGAGGATCGGGGAAAACATCAAATACATCCACGGCAACAACAAGTGCACACCCCACACGATCAGCAGAGCCACCAAGTCGAGTTGCTTCAGGCCGTAAAGCACGATGCCAACGCTCATCACCAAGGCCCCTGGCATTTGTGCGGCAATGGCTATTTTCTTGGCTCCAGCCCAGTCCACCCGCTTGAAGGAGAAAACCTTGACCGGAAACATGTAAAGCAAACCCAACGCGGACCAGGCGCTAAGCAAAGCCAAAATGGTCAGCAAACCAAGCCCTGCCAGCACCATATGGGAACGAGCCCCCCACCAAGGCTCAAGTTCGGTTTTATTGAACGACAGGA
>QOAX01000171.1 GCA_003972865.1 Verrucomicrobiota bacterium
GTCACGTTTGTTGACAATGTATTTTTGTAGGTCTCCATCGTTTTGAGGAACTCGTAAAACTCGCGGGACTCGGGGCTTTGGTTGAAGGCTTCGGCGTAAATATCCACTGCCTTTGCGTCGGCTTTGCCCTTGATTTGTTGTTGCTTCAGGTAGGCTTCGGAGGCGATCCGCTTGAGCTCACGCTGCTGCGCCCCCTGGATTTTGGCGGCCTCGCCCAGGCCCTCCGAACGAAACTTCATGGCGATGCGGGCGCGCTCGGTAATCATGCGTTCGAAGATTTTCAACCGGACTTCCTGCGAGTAATTGATCCGCTTGAACCGAAAGTCGAGCAACTCGATGCCAAACTCCTCCTTGAGGTTTGGCCCGGCATTGTCGAGCACCTGCTTCGCCAGCGCCGAGCGACCCCGCTGGAACGGCTTCAACTGGGATTCGTCATCGAGCACCTCGGTCTCATCGACAACGGCCTCGCGTTGCCGCGAGCGGATGACCTCGACGAGATCGTTCGCGGCGACAACAATCCGAGCCTCGCCGTCAAGAATGTCGTCGAGCCGCTGCTGGGCACCGACCTCGTTCCGCACTTTCTCGAAGAACAGCTTGGCATCCACGATGCGCCAACGTGCGTAGGTGTCGATGAAGATGAACAGCTTGTCCTTGGTGGTCACCTGGTTGGGATCGCCGTCCCACTCGAGGTAGCGTTTCTCAAACGCATGCACTTCGTTGATGAATGGAATTCGAAAATAGAGGCCGGCTTCATCCTTGTCGGGACCGTTGATGGGACCGCGGACAATTTTACCGAACTGGGTGACAAATACCTGCTTGGTTTCATCGACAATGTACACTGATTTGTTGATCGTGATGACCACGATGATAAGCAGGATTCCGATCAAAACTGAGGTAAGTTGCTTAAACATCACTTGGCCTCCTGGTTCAGGTTTAACAGTGGAAGCAAGCCCTTGGCCTCGGTATCCATAATAATTTTTCGGGGCCCGGTGGCGAGCACCTCGTTTAACGTCTCGAGATAAATCCGCGTCCGGGTGACCTCGGGCGCCTTTTGGTAGGCGCTGAAAACCTGCCTGAACAGATCGGCGTCACCCTGCGCCTCGTTGACCCGCTGCACCGCGTAGCCCTCGGCCTCCTCGACCGTTCTCTCGGCTTCACCGTCCGCCTTGGGGACAACCTCGTTGTACTTCGCCTGGGCGGTGTTAATGGTTGCCGAGTATTCCTGCTGTGCCTCGTTGACATCGTTCCACGACGCCTTGACGGACTCGGGCGGGTTGACGTCCTGCAAAATCACCTTGTCGAGATTGATGCCCAACTCATACTGAGTCGACAACGCCTGCAACTTCTCTTTCACTTCCTGCTGAATCTCACTGCGCCCGGAGGTGAGCACCTCGTTGATCGTACGATCGCCGATGACCTCGCGCATGATCGCCTCGTTCATCGCGCGGAACGTCTCGGTCGCGTTGCGCACTTTGAAGAGATAATTGTATGCGTCGGAAACCATGTACTGTGTGGACCACTGGACATCAGCGATGTTGAGGTCGCCGGTGACAATGAGGGATGCATCAGCCTGGCCGCTACTCCTGGGCGAATAACGGGTGCGGGTCCCGGGAGTTTGCGTGGTGAATCCAAACTCCAGTTTGTGCACCGTGGTGACCTCGACGATCGTCACCCGGTCGATGCCAAACGGCAGTTTGAAGTGCAGGCCCTGCTCGGTGACCGGCGCGCCGGTGTACCTGCCCAGGCGGAGGACAATCGCCTCCTCGCGGGGATCGACCTTGTAAAAACTGGTCGTCACCCCGAAGCCGACCAGCAGCACCACCACCCCGCCGACGATCAACTTGTTGATGATGGCGGGGTTGATTCGTATTTCGTTGGGAAAATCAACCATGACTCAAGGAGCCGAGTCTGCTGGCTGCGAGGGGCGGTGGCGAGTTTAATCGCTCTTCCGGCCAAAAATCTGCGAAGCCCCCAAGCCGATGAGGAAGATCGACAGCGTGCCGATGACCGATGTCATGTGCGCGTGGAACGGGCTCCGCAGCCACGCAAGGTCGCCGGTCAACCCGGTCGAAAACGTCAACCAAAGAATCACCAGCAAACCCACCGTCGCGCCCGTGACGGCCCCGGCGTTGTTGGCGCGGCGGCTGATAAAACCCAGCAAAAACAGCCCCAGCATTCCGCCGGCAAACACGCCGCTGATCTTCCACCACACGTCGAGAATGCTCTCCACGCCGATTATCGCCAGCGCGACGCCGGTGCCGATGCCCCCCCAAACAACCGTCATCACCCGCAGGAATCGCAGGCTCTGCGCCTCGTCGGCGTCCGGCCTGAACCAGCGCCGGTAAAAATCCTGCAGCGCAATCGTCGAGGAACTGTTCAGGCTCGTGTCGATGCTGCTCATCGCGGCGGCGAACAATGCCGCAATCAACAATCCGGCCAAGCCGGCGGGTATTTTGTTTGCGATGAAATGCGGCAGCACCTTGTCGCCGTAATCGCCTGGCTGCATCCCGCTGGCCAGGCGCTTGGCTTCCGCGAGCGCCTCGGGCGAGCCCTTGGCCAAGCCGGGTGAGTCGGCGGTGACCTGCTCGATGGCCTTGTCCATCTTCACCTGCTCCAAAAATTCGGGGTTCACCTCGTAATAGGAAAACAGGATCGACCCGATGAAAAAGAACATCAGCGCCACCGGGATATAAATCAACGAGCCGAACCACACCGAGCGGCCAGCCGCCTTGTCCGACTCGGCAGCGTGGTAGCGCTGCACAAAATTCTGGTCGATGCCGAAGTTGGTGAGGTTCATCACAATGCCGTACATCAGGATGACCCAAAAAGTGGACGACGCGAGGCTTGGCCCGAAATCGCCCAAGCTGAATTTATCCGCCTCGTTGGCCAAGTGGATCGCCTGCCCGGGCCCCTCCGGCATGTCGGTCAAAATCACGATGACCACCACGGCGGCTCCCAGGGTTAGGATGACGCTCTGGATGGCATCGGTCCAGATCACCGCCTCGATGCCGCCCATCAGCGTGTACAGCGTCACGGCAAAACCGGAGACGATAATGATCGCCGCGATGTCCCAGCCGGTCAGCGCGTGCAGCCCGACCGCCACGCCGAACATGATCGTCCCCACCCGCGTAACCTGTGTGAGCAGATAACAGACGACTGCATAAACGCGCGCCCACGGGCCGAAGCGCGCCTCCAGATGCTCGTACGCCGACAGGCCAGCGTGCCGGCGGTAAAACGGCACGAACCATTTCACCGAAATGAACGCCGCGATCGGCAGCGACAGGCTGAAAACAAAGCCGTTCCAGTTCGAGCCGTACGCCTGACCGGGCACACCGATGAACGTGTTGCTGCTCAGGTACGTGCCGAAGATCGACAGGCCAACCACCCAGCCCGGCAGTGAGCGGTTGGCCACGGTGAATCCCTCGACCGTGCCGCTGCGTTTGCGGAAATAAAAACCGGCGCCGATCAGCAGCGCGAAATAAACGAAGAGGACAACGATGTCCGGGGTTCGCAGCGCGGCCAGTATCATTTCCCTGCCTTGGCTGCAACGTAACCCGGCTGCGGCGTGGCGCTGGCAGTGACGTCATTGCGCCATGCCTCGAGCGCCGCCGCCATCCGCTTGGCCCGGTCGGGATGCCGCTTGGCCAGATTGGTCGACTCAGCGAGATCGGTCTTCAGGTTGAACAACCCGCCCCCCTTCGGGCTTGCAACGTACTTCCAATGCCCGTCCCGCACCGCCTGGCCTTTCCAAAAGAACTGTCGTTGGCCAAGCGACTTACCCTCAAGCAACACAGGGCGAAGGCTCACGCCGTCGAGCCGGTGCCCCTTGGGCGTCTTGGCCACGGCGAGGTCGAGCATCGTCGGCATGAGATCCAGCGAGATGACCATCTCGTCGCTCACTTGGCCCGGCGCGATTCTGCCCGGCCACCAGGCGATGCCTGGCACGCGGTGGCCCCCCTCCCACACCGTCCCCTTTTTGCCGCGCAACGGAAACCGGTAGCCCTCCGGTCCCCCCATGTAGGCATGGCCGTTGTCGGAGCAGAAAATCACGAGCGTATTTTTCTCGAGCTTCAACTCGATCAACTTGTCGAGCACCTGGCCGACGCACTCGTCCATCGCGGTCATCATCTGCACGTATGCTTCCTCGACCGGGGTTTTCTTTTTACCGCGATCCTTTTTCGGGCCACGCTGGACCGGGCTGCCCGGCCCTTGGAATGGCGAATGCACCGCCTCGTGCGCCACGTACAGGCAGAACGGCCAGGCCTTGTTTTCGTCGATGAACCGCAGCGCGTGCCGCGTGATCAGGTGCGTCGAGTAGCCCTCCTCCTCGACCGTCTCAAGGCCGTTCCACCAGTCGTACACCTCCATCCGATCGTAGTGCGACAGGTAGTCGATGTTGCCGCTGACAAACCCGCGAAACTCCGCAAAGCCGTGGTGCATCGGGTTGAACTTTTTTTTGTAGCCGAGATGCCACTTGCCGTAGATGGCCGAAGTGTAGCCGGCCTTGGCCAGCAGTTCCGGAAAAGTGTGCTCGCTCACCCATAGACCACGATGATGATCCGGCACCTTGGGATCGGCATTGATGACCGACGGCACGCCGGCGCGTTCCTGATAACGACCGGTCAGCAACCCGGCGCGCGTTGGGCTGCACACCACACCGCTGGAGTGGTAGTCGGTGAAGCGCATCCCCTCGCGGGCCATGCGATCGAGGTGTGGTGTCTTGAGCCAGCCGCCGTAGGCGCTGGTCGCGTTGTACCCCATGTCGTCCGCCATGATGACGACAAAGTTCGGCTTGGCGGCGTTGGCGCTCAACAGTGCCAGCATCGTGCAAAACAGGCTGAGGGTTTTTTTCATCACAAATTCAGTTGCGGCCCTGCTCGGTGAGGAAGCGGATCAAATCGCGCAATGGCCCGCGCTTCAAGCCCGCAGTGAGACCGGCTGTCATGGCACTGCCAATCTGCGCTTGAGTGCTGACCTCGTCGCGCGGAATCCGGATCGTTCCCGGTTGGCTGAGCGGCCGCAGGAACACATCGTCTGAGCGCGACCGCTGCTCGTAGCCCATATGCACGGCGCCTGTTTTCAGGGTCACCCGCGTCAGGCTGTATCCCTCCTTCACGTGGCGCCCCGGCCAAAGCACCTCCTCGATGATCCGCTCGGTGCTGAGCGTGTTGCCGATCGTGTCGAGTTCCGGCCCGATGAACGGGATGCCGCCATTCGTCGCCGGGCCGATTTTATGGCACACCGCGCAACCGGCCGCCTGAAACACCCGGCGGCCGTTCGCGGCGTCGCCCTCCGCCGACTCGCGGGCCAAGGCCACGACAAACTCCGCGCTGTAAGCCGGCACGGTGTTTTCAATGCCGGCCGCCCGGCTCAGGTGATTCATCAACTCCGCTTCGCTGCTGCCAAGTGACTGCAGCTTGGCCAAGGCCGCAGCCGCCGGAGCGGCTCCGAGTTCGCGCTTGGCCAAGGCGGCTGTCAGCGCCCTGCCGCCGCCCTCGCGATTTACAAACGGCGACAGTACGCCGGATGTCGCTTGGCCAAGCGCCAGCAACGCCGCGCCGTGAGCCGCCGCCGCGCTCATGTCCAAACGACTCAGGCTGTCGAGCGCGGCCAGCTTCAACTCCTCCGTCACATCGCCGGAATCGATCAACCCGGCCAAGCGCCGGATGTCATTGCCACCCAGTTGGCCAAGCGCCCGAACCGCGGCAAGGCGAACAGCGTGCGGCACTCCCGGGTTGTCTGCCAGCACCGTGACATCGTCGTGCAGTTCCCCCACCCGCCATCGGCCGATCAAGCCAAGCGCGATCCCGCTCAACTCCGCTTGGCCTTCTTGCAAGGCCGGGCGAAGGATCGCCGCCAAGTCGCCCTCCGGCCTCGCGACGCGAGCGGAATCGCGCAACGCCGCCCACGCAAGGGTTTGGCTGTTGCGTGTTTTGTGGAAGCCCGGCTCGAGGATCGCCCGCAATTCGTTCGGCCCGCCGAGGCTGGCGATGCCCTGAAAAAATCCCTTGAGCCCCTCGGCATGGATCGCGTCGGACTTGGCCAAGCTCATCAGCTTGGAGAGCACTTTTTTCGAGCCGCCTTTTTCCAGCACGGCCAGGAGTGCTCCCGGGTTTTCTTCGAAAACCAACTTGCCATTTGTCAACGCCGCCATCCAAACCGATTCCTGATGGCGCACCGCCTGCGTGAAGGCATAGTCGATCCACTTGTCGCGCGGGTGGTCCACCACGGCGAGGGCCGCCAACTTGGTGCATTCGGCTTGTGGCACCTGGCCGCAGGCCAAAATCGCTTCGAGCCGCACGAGCGGATGCGAATCGTTCGCCGCAATCTTCAACAACCCGGGCGCGTTGGCCAGCCGATCGTGCCAACGCCCCGCAATGCGAGCGGCAAACGCTCGCGCCCGATGATCTTTCGCACGCAACACGCGCCGGAGCAATTGAGGTTGCACCGACTCGATAGTCGCACAAAGGGCCAGCGCCTCGAATTGATGCCGTTCATACAACTTGTCGTCGTTTTTCAATCGACGCGCCCAACGCACCGCCGCTTCACCAACCTCCGACGTATCGCGTTTCCCTAACTCAAACTTGACCTGCTGGCGCGTCCAGCGCTCGGGCGACTTCAGTTGCTCAAGCAATTCGTCAATGGATTCCCCAACAATCTTCAGCTTGGGTGCAAACGGACTGTCCTTGACACTCAGACGCCAGATTCGGCCATGGTGCAGGTCGCGCGTCGGGTCGCGGAAGTAGTCGTCCTGATGGCAGATGATCGTGTTGTAAAAATCGGCGATATAGATCGCACCGTCCGGGCCGATGCGAATGTCCACCGGGCGAAAGTTCCGGTGGCTCGATTTGAGCACCGGCTCTTTCCAATCGAGCCGGTAGCCGGAGCCGTCCGGCGACAGAGCGAAGCGGCGCACGCTGTTCGACTTGAAATCATTCAGCACAAACTGGCCGCGCATCGACTCCGGCATGTGCCGGCCATTGATCATCTCCACGCCACAGTAGCCCCCGGGATTGCCGATACGGTCGAGCCGCAATCGGTGCTTCGCGGGAATCGATGCCGGCGTGAGATAAGAGATGCCGCCCGCGCCATCGACGACCAGAGACTGGCCCCAGTCGTCAAACACAATGCCCCACGGATTCCCCGGCCCCATGAAATCGTCAAGCAATCCGTGGAGTTGCAGGCGGCCCGGTCGCAATCGATACACCCCGGCTTGATAGAGGGACGACACGCCCCACGGTGTTTCCACCCGTGACTCGATGCCGTCGCCCTGGCAGAAGAACAGCTCGCCATCCGGGCTCCACGTAAACGAGTTGATCGCCTGATGCGTGTCGCCGGTGCCAAAGCCGCTCAGCAGGACTTGCCGCTCGTCTGCATGGCCGTCGTCATCAAGATCCCTCAGAAAAAGCAAATCGGTCCCCTGTCCCACATACACGCCACCATCGGCGGTCTCCAGCCCTGTTGGGATGTTGAGGCCGTCAGCAAACACCGTTGAGCGATCCGCCTGGCCGTCGCCGTCGGTATCGGTGAGTTGGATGATTTTGTCGTT
>QOAX01000303.1 GCA_003972865.1 Verrucomicrobiota bacterium
CCGGAGGAGAGCATGAAATACACGCAGGTGCCGGTCGGTTTCCGAATGGAGCTGTTCGCCTCCGAGCCGGATGTCATCAACCCGATCTACATGACTTGGGATGAGCGCGGTCGTCTGTGGGTCGTCGAGTCGGTCGACTACCCGAACGAATTCAAGGACGGCCGCAAAGGCAACGACCGCATCAAGATTTGCGAAGATACCAACGGCGACGGCAGGGCCGACAAGTTCACCGTCTTTGCCGACGGCTTCAACATCACGACCTCAATGACCTTTTCCCGGGGCGGCATCATCCTCGCGCACGCGCCGGATTTTTATTTCCTCAAGGACACCGACGGCGACGACAAAGCCGACATCCGCGAAGTGCTTTTCACCGGCTGGGGCGTCGGCGACACGCACGCCGGCCCGAGCAATCTACGCTACGGTTTTGACAACTGGATTTACGGCACGGTCGGCTATGCTCGTTTCAACGGCACGATCAACGGCGAGAAACACAACTTCGGCATGGGCGTGTTCCGCTTCAGGTCGGACGGCTCGGACATCGAGTTTCTGCACCAGTTCAACAACAACACCTGGGGAATGGGCTTCAACTCCGCCGGCGATGTCTTTGGCTCCACTGCTAACAACAACCCGACGTTTTACGGCGGCATCCCGGCGACGGTTTACGGCGGCGACAAAAAGATGAGCGCAAAAATGATCGCCGACTCGCGCTACTTCCACCCCATCACACCGAACATTCGCCAAGTGGACGCCTTCAACGCCTACACCGCAGGCTGCGGCCACGCCTTCGCCACCTCGGCGGGATTCCCGAAAAAGTACCGCAACAGCACTGCGTTCATCTGCGGCCCGACCGGTAATCTGCTGGGAACCTATCGCATGGAGAAAAAAGGCGCCGGTTACGTCGCCAAGAACAGCTTCAGCTTCGTCGCCAGCGCGGATGAATGGTTCTCACCGATCGTCGCCGAGGTCGGCCCGGACGGTCACCTCTGGATTGCTGACTGGTACAACTTCATCATCCAGCACAACCCAACTCCGAGTCTAGGACGCGGCGGCTATGCCGCCCAACGCGGTCGGGGCAACGCGCACATCAACCCCAACCGCGACCGGCAACACGGCCGCATCTACCGCGTGATTTGGGACGATGCACCGAAATCGAAAATCAAGTCCTTGGCCAAGGCCAAAACCAAGCAGCTCGTCGCCGCTCTTGACAGCGACAACCTGTTCTGGCGACAGACTGCCCAACGCCTCTTGGTGGAGGGCAACGACAAGAACGCCATCCCGGCACTGCGCAAACGGGCGCTTGGCCAAGATGCCGGCGCCGTCCATGCCCTCTGGACTCTCGAAGGACTCGGCGCACTCGATGCCGAAACCAAGCGCACAACACTCATCAGCACCGACCCGGCCGTCAAACGCAACGCGATCCGAGCGCTTGGCCAAGCGAAGGACGACGAGCAGTTGCTCTACGACAGCGCCACTTTGGCTGATGCCGATCTGCACGTGCGCCTGGCCGCCTTCGTCAAGCTGGCCCAGTTCCCCGAATCAAAAACGCATCAACGGGCCGCCACTGTTTTGTCGCAGGATAAAACCAACGCCGAAGATGAGTGGCTCAAGCTCGCGCTCAGCGCGGCCGGCACCGACCAATCCGCCATCGTCGGTTACGAGCGCGGCTCCAATCTCCTGGCCAACGCCTCATTCGAAAAAGCCGCAGGCAACCTTCCTGCCGATTGGAAAGTACGCACCTACAGCGCCAAGGGTTCAGATGTCGAACATGCAATCGAAACCCGCAAAGCCTATGTGCACAGCGGCAAGTCGTCGGTAAAGATTCGCTCCGGCAACGGCCACGACACCAGTGTCTACACCCCGGTCAACCTGAAGTCCGGCACCAAGTACGCACTCAGCGCGTGGATCAAAACCGAAGGAGTCAATGGGGGGCACGGTGCGTTGCTCAACATTCACGAGTTACAGCACAAAGCCAAAACCAAGGCGCTGCAAAAGACCACCGACTGGCAAAAGGTCGAGATTGTCTTCGACAACACGCAGGCCGGGCCCCTCACCGTCAACTGCCTCTTCGGGGGCTGGGGCCAGGCCAAAGGCACCGCTTGGTTTGACGATCTTTCACTACAGGAAGTGAAGCCGATCTACAAAAAGTCGGCCGAACAAAAAGAGATCCTAGGCCTGGCCAAGCGCGGCAAGGACATCTTCCACAAACACGCTGTTGCCTCCTGTGTGCGCTGTCACAAGGTAGGCAATGAAGGGGGCGTCATTGGTCCGACAATGGACGGCATCGCCAGTCGTAAAGATCGCGCCTACATCTACGAAAGTTTGATCAACCCAATGGCGCAGTTGGCGGAAGGTTTCGATCAACTCGGTGCCAGCCCCATGCCACCGATGAACATCCTCCTCAATGAAGAACAACTCGCCGACGTCATGGCCTACCTCATGACACTGAAGGAGAATTAGGCTTGTTGGCCTGAAAAATTGCGAGAGCCGGCGCACGTCAGTTTTTTAGCATCGGCTGGCTGCGCTTGCCACGGCTGAGTGCGCGGATACACTTCTGGCATGCAAACCTCTCATCTTTCACGAAGACGTTTCATTTCCACCACCACCGCGGCCATGGCCGGTGCGCCGTTTGTGTTGCGCGCGCAATCGAAAACCGACCGGCCCACGGCGGCAGTCATAGGCGTGGGTGGCCGGGGCAGCGGTCTGGCGCGCACGGCGATGGACTTTGCCGACCTGTTGGCGGTATGCGACGTGAACCAGAAGAGCGCGAAAAATATCGCCAAGGTGCTGGAGAAAAATGGCAGGCAGCCCAAGGCGGTGAGGGATTTTCGGCGGGTGCTCGACGACAAGGCGATTGATGCGGTGTTCATCGCCACGCCGCACCACTGGCACACGCCAATCGCCGTGCGCGCGCTGGAGGCGGGCAAGCATGTTTATGTCGAGAAGCCGGCGTCGCACGTGTTCGCCGAGGGGCAGCTCTTGATTGAATCCGCCAAAAAAGCCAAGCGCATCCTGCAGCACGGCACGCAAATGCGGTCGAGCGAGGTGACAATGAAGGCGGACGAGATTTTGAAAAGTGGTTTGCTCGGCGAAATAAAACTCTCGCGCGGCTGGAGCATTGAGCCGCGCAATCACCCCGCGCCGGTGAAGGATTCACCGCCACCTCCCGGCTTGGACTACGAGACGTGGCTCGGCCCGGCGCCCCAGCGGGCATACAACAGCAATCGTGTGAACCGCTGGCGGTGGTACCGCGACTACGGCAACGGCGAGATGGGCGATGACGGCATCCACGACATCGACTTGGCGGTGTGGGGGCTGGGCGTCGATTCGTTGCCAGTAAAAATCGCGGCGCACGGCGCGGACATCAATCTTAAGGGCGAGACGGAGTACCCGAACCACTGCAACGCCTTCTTCCAATAC
Source organism: Verrucomicrobiota bacterium (assembly GCA_003972865.1). Taxonomy (GTDB): domain Bacteria; phylum Verrucomicrobiota; class Verrucomicrobiia; order Limisphaerales; family UBA1096; genus UBA1096. The sequence continues at coordinate 3,418 of QOAX01000303.1, forward strand.
GCCGACGGCCGCGAGGTGTTGTACGAGACGCGCAACTGGGCGCCGTATAAAATGCACGGATTCGACAGCGGCAACGCCTTTTACGGCACCAAAGGATTCATGGTTTTTTCGCGGCGCGGCTATTTTCAAACTTACCTCGGCGCGAAAGAGGAAAAGGGCCCGGGCTTGCGCGGCGGCCATGGCAATCGCGAGCACGTGAAATATTTCATCGACGCGGTGGCGGGCAGGAAGGCGCCGACCTTCGGCCCGGAGATTGCCCATCGCAGTTGCGCACTGGTGCACCTCGGCGAAATCGCCTTTCGCCTCGGGCGCACGCTGGCGTTTGATCCGAGAACCGAGACCTTCCCTCACGACGCCGAGGCCACTGCAATGCTCACCAAAAAATACCGCGCACCGTGGGGGTTTAAAACATCATGTGGATCACTAACCTAAAGAATTTACACAAAAACTTTGGCTCTTCACAACAATCGCAGTCTTTCTGTTGGTGGGTTGCGGGAAGTCGCCCTCTTCTCAATCCTTTTAAGATTAATGAATTTTCAGTGAGTGCTTGTTGTGGTTCACCATCTTGCTCACAACGCCTCACAAATATCACAACGCCAGTCCTTGAATCAGTGCATCAACTCACTGAAACAGTGTGAGATTCATTGATATCTGTGGAGAGACAGTGGGATTTGCAGTGTGTCGGACGATCGTCTATTGGGTTTTGAGAGGTCAGCAGGGTTCGATTCTCTTCATCCGCTCCACTTCTCCGCCCTTCATTCTGAACGGTTTACAACTTCGATAGAGCAGTAGGGATTCGGATTCTCACAACGAATTCAATGGGCTTCATCTGAGATCTGACGCTCCAATTCACCACATTTTTGTCCCTATTTGGTTAACAATCAAGCAATCACGTCCTGAATGACCCGGCCGTGGACGTCGGTGAGGCGCAGGTCGCGGCCGCCGTGGCGGTAAGTCAACTCTTCGTGATCCAATCCCATCAGGTGCAGCACCGTCGCCCACAGGTCGTAGATGTCACACTTGTTCTCGGTGACGTGGTAGCCAAGCTCGTCGGTCGCGCCGTAGACCGTGCCGCCCTTCACGCCGCCGCCAGCCAGCCAAACGCTATAGCCGTATGGGTTGTGGTCGCGGCCATTGCTGCCCTGCGAGAACGGCGTGCGACCGAACTCGCCGGCCCAGATCACCAATGTATCATCGAGCAAACCGCGTGCCTTTAGGTCCTTGAGCAAACCACCGATGGGTTGATCGACCTGCAATGACATGTTCTCGTGACCACCTTTGAGATTCCCGTGTTGGTCCCACGGGTTGGGGGCCTGTCCACCGCCCATCTTCTCCGGCAAACAACTCAGCTCCACGAACCGCACGCCACGCTCCACCAACCGCCGTGCGAGCAACGCCTGATGCCCGTAGGCCGCCGTCACGCCGTTAGGCGAATCCATACCGTACATTTTTTTGGTGGCCGCAGTCTCGCCGCTCAAGTCGCACAACTCCGGCACGGACGCCTGCATGCGGTAAGCCGTCTCGTAATTGCGCACTGCCGCCTCGACGTCATTGTCTCCGCCGATCCGGTTGAGAAATGCACGATCCAAGCCATTCACAAAATCCAAGCGTGAGCGTTGTGAAACATCGTCTTCGCGCGGCTGGATGTTGCGCACCGCCGGTGCCTTGTCGCCGACAATGATCGAGGCTTGGTTTTGTGCGGGCAAATAACCGTTGCTGAACAGCCCCACACCGCCGTGCGGAACCGCCGCCCCGCCGGCCTGCAACACCACGAAGCCGGGCATATTCTGGTTTTCCGTGCCCAGGCCGTAAGACACCCAGGCGCCCGCCGATGGATGCCCCATGAAAGGAAAGCCGGTGTGGAACGCGTAATTGCCCTGCGCGTGCTCGTTCACCTTGCTGGTCATGGAGCGGATGACCGCCAGTTCATCGACCGACTCCGCGACGTGTGGAAACATGCTGCTCACCGGGGTGCCGCTCTGTCCGTATCGCTTGAACTTGAACGGCGAGGCCATCACGTTTCCATTGTTGTTGAATTGGGTGCGCAGGATTTTCACCGGCATCGGTTTGCCGTGTAGTTCGCGTAACTTCGGTTTTGGATCAAACGAATCGACCTGCGACACCCCACCTGACATGTAACAAAGAATCACATGCTTGGCGCGCGGCTTGAAATGGGATCGGCGTGCGGTGCCGGCAAAAGCAGAATTGGTCATCAATCCCTGCAACGCCAACATGCCAAAACCGGTGGAACATTGCGCGAGCATCTCCCGACGCGTTAAAATATTTCGTTTTCTCATCATTAAAATCCTCTCTGCTTACTGCAAATAGATAAACTCCTTAAGATTAAACATTGCCTGTGCCAACTCGCGCAACGGATCAATTCCCGATGCCCCGATTTTTTTTAGCGCAACAATCTCCACATTCAGTTTCTCCAAATCGACTGTCAACTTCGCCAACGTCATGTGCTGCTTTTCGGTCATGGCGGCGAGCAGGTCTCGCTCGGAAACATAGTTCGGATTGCCGCCGGAGGAAGCTTTCACTTCACCGGGATTCAGCGCGCGGTCATACAGTCGCGCCTTGAGAATGCGACCGGCGAGTGTGCGGCCGCTTTCGCCACCGGTGCCATGACGCAGGCCAAGCAGCACCTCCGCGTCGCCGGCGGCGAACGACTGCATCCCGGTCTTGTAGGCGTGGCCATAAGGTTCGCCGTTGCGATAGCCGATGATGGTGCCATCGACCTGATAGACAACCGCGACGTGCACCGGCTTGTCCTTGGCCTCATTCTCCCCCTGCCCCTTGAAGTCCCTCGTTCGGTTAAACGTATTACTGCCGGACAGCCAGCGACGGGGTGTGCGCTCGCCAAAAACGATGGCGTCGAAGGTGTGCCCGTCCCGCGTCTGCACCGACACCACTCCGCCCCCGCGCTGGTCGAGATTGCTCAACTGCACCCAAGCCTCGAGCGTCTTGGCGCGAAGCGGCTCGGCCAAGGGCGCACTCCGGGCAAACGCCGAGCGCCCATCCAGTACCAACGCGCCCCCCTCCACCCTGGCACCGCCGATCAACGACAAATGCAGTTGGCCAAGCTGATCCTCAGTACCAATGCCGAAGTCCCACGAGGCCAACGGCTTGGGCCCTGCCGCCGCCGCTTGGCCATCTTTTTTGCGCTTAGCCAAGAGTTGCTCGCGGACCGGCTCGCGGATGGTCGCCACCTTGGCATTGGCATCCGCGATTTGGCTTTGCAACGCCGTAAGTTGAGACTGCACAGACTTCTGCCGCTCCGCCGCATCTCCAATGAACGCCTTGGCCCCGGCCAACTCATCCACAGCCGCTTGGCGGTTCAAAGCCAGTTGAAACATTTGCGCGATCTGTGCCTCGACGGTTTTCAAACTCTCATCGTCCCGCACCCGCCTGGCCAAGCGCTCAGCCAGCGAGATGATAAACGGATCGTTCATCATCGTAAGCGACTGCGCCGGGACGTTGGTCACATCGCGGCGACCTTTCGTGCTGGTGGGCACTGGCGCATCCATGATCGTCAGAAACGGATCGAGTCTGTTACGAATAATGCGAACGTAAAGACTGCGGCGATTGCTGTCGGAATTTTCCGAGCCGCCAAGTGGACTGCGATCCAACGAACCACTTACCTGCAGCATGGCATCACGAATCGCCTCCGCTTCCAACCGGCGAACATGAGCGCAAGTCAACAAGCGATTGTCCGGATCCATCTCGCGCGCCTTGGCCGTCGGCGTGGCCGCCAATTGAAAGGTTCGCGTAAGCGCGATTTCGCGAATCAACTTTTTGATCGACCACCCTTCCGCGACGAAGCGCTTGGCCAAGTAGTCGAGTAGTTCAGGATGCGTCGGCGTCTCGCCCAGCTTGCCAAAGTTATCCGGCGTGGCGACAAGGCCGCGACCAAACACGTGATGCCAGACACGGTTCACGATCACGCGAGCGGTCAGCGGATTGTCTGGATGCAACATCGCCTCCGCTAATTCCAGTCGACCGGAGTTCTTAGTCGCAAATGGCTTGGCATTGATCGCCTCGAGGAATCGGCGCGGCACGGTTTGGGCCGGTTGCTTGTGATTGCCG
>QOAX01000262.1 GCA_003972865.1 Verrucomicrobiota bacterium
ATAACTGGTGCCTCGGAGACTGACGATGTTATCGGCTCCAGGACCGACCTCCGCATTCACACTCTCCAGCGTGAATTGGGGTGTCTTGAAATCGACATCCAATTGCGGAGGGCGAATAAGAATCTCGGGCTGCACCAGCACTCCGTTGAAGTACACTTCAACCCCAAAACGCGGGTCCGCGGGGCGCGTATCCAAATTATTAGCGTCGAATGTGACTGAGAGAAGGCTGGTCGGTTCCAGCGTGTCGGGAAGATTAAAGTGATACCTGAGATCAAGATCCCCAGCGGCAAAAGCCCGTTCGGCAGCCTCTTCATCGTAGTCCACCAGGCCAATTGGTTCATACTCGCCGTTGCCAGGAATGAGGGTCGTGTATTCTCCGGCAAAGTAGTAGTCATTGTCCGCTCCCCGGGGTTCCGAGGTGCTGAAAGGACTTCCTGGCAAAGGGCTGATCTCTCCGTTCTCCTGCACAAAACTGGCGTCGGCTCCGCCGTCCCAGCCGGCGGGCCAACCGTTATCGTCGAGCCCGACGGTCCATAACAATTCTTGCGCATTCGAGTAGGTTGAGATTCCGAGGAGAAGCAAGCAGCACATCACTGCTCTGTTGAGACTGTTGTCCGAGTCCATACGGGAGACTGGCAAGATCGCGAACCCGTGTCAATCCCACCCATAACAATTCCGATTGGTGGCAGGCTCTTCAAAGAACAAAAAATTCAGCGACGCCCAGAGTGGACTGTGGACAGGGACAGCAATTCGGCTCGACAGCCCTTAAGTACCAATGTAGACAGGAACCGAATGAAACCTCGATCAAAAGCTCCACCCCGCCCCGGTACAAAAAATAAGCTGATCGTAGCCTTGATCGCTGTATCATGGATTTGTGGCGGTGCATTGCTAAAACTCAATGTGCCATGGTTATATCTTCTGATCGCTATTTCGGTGACAGCGGCTCTCTGGGTGGGGCGGCGGCAAGGGTGGTTGCTGCGAGCTGTGGTCTTACTTGCCTTGGCCATTCCTATTTTGAAAATAGTGCAGAAAAGGTCTCCAAAAGGAGACCTCCATGAGAATACGCCAACGACATTCACCTCCACGTCTGAAAAGCGGGATGGTGCTGTAATCCGAGCCCTCGTAGCCGCCGAGGAAACCTATCTGAACCTAAGCCCGAAAATGAACATCCTTTCCAAGGGCCTTCTTGACCTGCGCCTGCCCGGCCCGACGGCAGACGCTGAAAGTGTGTTTTCGACTACCGTAACCACCGTCGATCTCGATCTTACACCCGCGGCGACCCCAACCGGTACTTCCAAGTTCGAGTCTCACCCCTGGCCGATGGCTGCACTCTCCAAACAAACCGACAGAGTGAATCTATGGCGTCCGATGCTTGATGAAATCTCATTTTTCGAACACGCAAAAGTTGAAATCATCAGTGGCGATCATCCAGACGGCAATATGTTGCGGTATGAAGCGAAGGGTGGTTTCGAAGCCCTCGCGCGCATGAAGTCAGACCAGTGGCGTTCATTCGAAGGAAGGATGGAGCTGACCTGGGAGCATTCAAGAACCGACGACGGCGCCGCCGGGGGCTGGCAGATCACCGGTTGGAAAACCACTGAGATGCACTGGCGCGCCAGCCCCAAGCGGCTTTTCGTCGAAGCATTGGATACGGCCATGCATGAATCACAGGAAGCATCCATGCTGCGCCGATCGCTCCATTATGAAGCGACAGTAAAGCATTACCGCGATGGCGCGAAGCAGTTGCCGCATCCGTACTTTGCGCCCATCTCCGCTAATCAAAAGGAAGGCATAGCCGTGGCCGATGTTAATGGAGATGGGTTCGATGATATTTATATCACCATGCGACTCGGTAAAAACATGCTTCTTGTCAATCAGGGGGATGGAACATTCCTTGAACAGGCAGCTTCGTTCAAACTGGATCTCCCAGGCCACACCCCTTGCGCGCTCTTTGCAGACTTCGACAATGACGGCGACCAGGATGTGATATTGGGACGCAGCTTGTTAAAAACGAGCTATCTCGAGAATCGGCAGGGCGTATTCTACCAACACCCAATTCCAAAATTCATGCCGATGGCCGCCCTTTCAATGTCTGCGGCGGATTACAACATGGACGGCCTGCTGGATGTTTACATCTGCACCTATCGGCCAGCCGCTCCGGCCGGAGCAAGTCCGGCGGGAGGCGTCGCGCAGAGCAAGGATGGAGACTTTGACTGGCCGGACGAGTTCTTCGATATCAATCTGGCCAGGGAATATCGGCGGCGTGTGTCAGAACACCGAAAGCGCAAGGGCGGAACAGTTCTCGATCAACTTGGCCCCCCCAATGTTTTGCTGGTCAATCGCGGCGGCGGACGTTTCGAGCCTGCGCCAGAAAACGACACGGTCGGAATCTGGCGCAACTCGATGCAAGCCACCTGGGGCGATTACAACCGGGATGGCCGCCCGGATCTCTACATCGCCAACGACTGGGGTCTCGATGTGCTGTTTCGCAACGATGGATCGGGCGGTTTCACGGATGTCACCACCCAGGCGGGTGTCACCGCCTACGGCTATGCCATGGGCGCTTCCTGGGGAGATTACGACAATGATGGCCAGGACGATCTTTACGTCTCGAACATGTATAGCGAGCCAGGCCGCCGCATCACCAAGCAAATCCCGGGACTAGAAAAAATGTTCATTGAATCCGCCGCGGGCAACTGGCTTTACCACCAGGTTGCCAACGGAAAATTTGAGCAGGTCGCCGGCCTTATGCCGCCCTCGATGACAGTGATGAAGGCCGGTTGGTCGTGGGGCGGATGTTTCGCCGACTTCGACAACGACAGCTTCCTCGATCTCTATGTGCTAAACGGCTACTTTACCGCACCGAAGGAACATTCCTCAGGACTGGATCTTGAAAGTAATCTATGGCGCACTATGGTGCGCACCGACGAAAACCTCTCCCGCCCCAGCTTCCGATTTTCCCCCGAGTGGAAACGAACCTCCGCGCCTGACAGCCATGGCCCGATGATCGACGCGCGCCTGGCCGGTGTCGAACGACAGGGAGACAAAGTCCTTGTGCATTCCCTTAACGGGAACGAACGCAATCGTTACTTCGCCAATCACGCCGGACGCTCCTTTGCGGACATTTCGGCGCTGACCGGATTGGACAACCCGGCAGACAGCCGAGGTTTTGCAATTCTGGACTATGATCGTGACGGCTGGCAGGACATCGCGTTGGTCAACGCCAACCAACCCCTATTCAATCTCTACCACAACGAAATGGGAACAACCGGGTTAAGTGGCGGCGTGATCGCCATTCGCTTCGTTGGCGGAAATCGCCAAGCGTCTCCCTCCAAAGGATTCGGGTGTCGCGATGGCTACGGCGCCCGGATTGTGGTGGATCTGGGTAATGAGAAGATTACTCGAGAGCATCGCTGCGGCGATGGTTGGTCCACCCAGAATTCGCCAACGATGATGGTGGGCATCGGCTCTCACACAAATGTCGTCTCGCTCACCGTTAAATGGCCTTCCGGCAGGACGACCACCACACAAGGTGTTCCGGAAGGAACCTTGCTCACCGTCTACGAGAATCCGGAGGACGGTCCGACAAATGATCCGGTCGAGCGCACCACTTATAGAGTAAAGGCAAGCGAGCGGAGAATGGCGCCAATCAACCGGGAGGTGTTCCCGATCGCCGCGGTGGACAGTTCCGCCAAGCCCGGTGCCCGCCTTCGTGTTTACACGACATTTTCAACGTCCAACCAGCCGTACAAAGAGAACCTGCCGCGCCTGCGACATGTGCGCGCAGAACTTGGCCCCGAAGGAGTTGATATCATCGCGGTGCCCATCGATGATACAGACGACAACCAGAAGCTCGCTGATTATAACAGAGAATATCGGCCCTCAACACGCCTCATCCGAATTGCCGTAAGCCAGCGGGCTGGTGCCGCTGCCGCCTTCACCAAGGTTTTTGGCGCTGAACCGCCGCTGCCTTCCTCGGTCATCACGGATAGCTCGGGCCATGTCCTCGCGACCCAGCCTGGTGTTCCTGGTATTTCTGCGTTGAGAAAAATGCTGCGACGGGATCCTTGAAGTGTTGGATCACTGCCCAACCACGCGCAATCGCACATAAAGTTGAGGTTGATCGCGGAGAGGCGGTTTGACACGCCATGCACGCACAGCCCTGCCATCTCCGAGCGGTTCCGTCGAAACCAATTCGAAGTGCGAGGCTCCGTCCTGCCACTCGACAAGGTCCGTTGAAAAGTGAAATTCGATCTGGACTCCTTCCGCGGCAAGACTGATCGGAACCGTGAAAAGAAGAGCGTCCTCTCCCGCGGGAACGTCCCCGTCCCATCTGAACCCCGGAAAGATGGGAGAAAGGCCGAGGTCATTACCGAGCGCGTAATCAATCAGGTCGGGTTCACCGTTTCCATTCGCGTCCCCCAGCGGATCAGAGGGGAACGGCGCCCCGTCCGTCCCTCCGAGACTGCCACCTGGCTGCAGGCTGACGCGCCAGTTCTCGGAAAGAGCAGGATCAGGATGGGTGTGAGGCGCGATCAAAACGAGACTGTGACCGGACTGGTCAGCCTCGGTCTGCCAGGGCGGCTGATCATCGTAGGCAAACTCCAAGATCGTTCCGTTATTTGCATCCTCCAGTTTGAGGCGTTCCCCGCCGTTACTGAGCGCGGTGCCATTGGCGAAAACGCCCGCCACCGGATGGTTGGCTCCATAAGCGGTCTCAAAGGCGGCGAGATCGCGCACGATCAAAACTCGCTCACCCGGGGCCAGCGAGACGATGGCACTGCCAGTGAAATTAAATTCAACTCCTTGCGTGAAGCGGACCTCCTCCAAATTCAGCGTGTCCGCACTGCTGATGTTTAACAGTTCAACATATTCAGCCAGGTTGTCATCGGAAGGATGATACATCAACTCGCTCATCACGAGAAAACGTTGCGCGTCCGATGCCTGCTCCACCAAGGTGGTGGTTGTGTTATTTGTCACTCCGATAGCGTCAAGTATCGCAAGCGTTTCCCCGAGATTTGAAAGGTGTCCTTGGTATCCACCCTGCACAAAAAGCCCTTCACCGCCTTTCGGCGTTAACGTTCGCGCTCGGAAAGCCGCTACGTTCGGACTCACGTAAAGCGCAGCGTTTGGCGCAAGAACCGTTCCGGCTGCAAAGACATGCTCGATGCCTCCGGTCAACCGCCAGTTGGAAATGTCCACCGCAATCGAATTCGGATTGAGCAGTTGGATGAACTCTTCGTCCTGGTTTCCCGAGGCAGGATTTGCCTCGATCGCTCCGAAATTGATTCTCGGTTCAAGAGTGGTTGGCGCGCTGACTCTGCCTCCGTAAAGCTCCGGAACAATGAGCATGTCGCTGCTGTTCACGGTGTTGTTGAGCCCCTGTATCGCGAGCACGTTCCGTCCGTTTCTTAGTTTGCCCTTCTTATCTGAGACGTCGAATTTGATGTAGGCTCGCGGATTGGCCCCGTGCGCCACCCTCGCGGATGAATTCCACCCGGGTGAAGCGGGTGAATTTGCAGAAACGAGCTGCTCCCCGTTTAGAAAAGCCACGAAGCCGTCGTCGTATTTTATTCGTAATTCAAGCAGGTCCACCAAGGCTGGATCACTTACATCAAAATCGATTCGGATATAAACACTGGTATTGCTCCGCATTTGGCGGCCGACGTCCACTCCAATGAGCGAATCGTACGTGGTCGCCCGGTCGTAGCCCACGCCGGTTGGACCGCTCAGCCAACCGGTCGTGTCGAAAGGCTCAAATGAAGGACTCCCAGTCCAGGTGGCGCCCAGATTGCCATTGGTGGGCACAAGCACCTTTGCGGCGGCTTTATTCGCCACCAGAGAAAAATAGTTGGTAGTCGGCTCTCCGCCGGTCTGTGGCAGCGGAATTTCCCCGCCGTGCCCGACAATCTGTGTGTTATAGATGTATTTTCGGCGAGCGGGCAGATATTCGGTTTTCCACCGTTCAATCGCTTCTGCCATGGTTTCTACGTCCGGATTCGTGTTTGTGTACCGCACAGTTGCGCCGCGTTGCAGCCAGGAACCCCATTTCTTAAAATCAAGCCGGGCATCCGACGGCGCGATCGCTGGAGGATCGATCAACTGTGATTGTTCATTGAGGCGCCGCTCATAGTACAATTCGTTTTCGGGCGTGCCAGGCGCGGGAAGCGGTTGGAGAAAACGGTCCGTGAGCGTGCGAATGCGCCGCATGATCATGGCACGAATGGCCGGGTTTGCGAACATGTGGGAGACCAGGCGAATGCGGGTGCCGCTGACCACAAATCCATTCGTGTAAAGTCGATTATCAAAATACGTGTTTTGCGTGTTCCAGGTGCGCCCATGGGAGAGATCAAGATCCCAAGGCAGGATGGCCCATTCGCCGCTTTGACCCGTATCACGGTAGATATACCAGTTTTTACGGTGCATATCGATGTTCCTGATTACCGAATTGGCTGCGAGCAAATTGACACATCGCGGAATATCGATGTTGTCATAGAGATAATTGACCAAAGCCTCCCCCCTAAGATCGAGGCCATCAATGAGCGCCTGAAGATCGGCGTTGTTCTCAAACCGCCGGGTCTTCTTTTCCACTCCATTAGTCGCATTGTCACCGGAATCTTTGTTGAGAGTATTCGCGTAAACCTTGTACAGAGCACCGTCCCTGTTCAAGCCGGCCCGTTTTAAGTACGTTTCATCCGCGTCCTCGACCAGATCCGCCGTGCTGAAGAAATCCCCGTTATGTTGGACTCGCACCGTGTGGGCAAAATGGGCGGCCACCCCTGCTTCACGCATCACTTCGTAGGCAAGAACATGACGCACCTTGGATTTGTCCGCCCAATTGGTAAGCAGATCAATGTCGGCCACCCTCGGGGCGTTTGCGCTCCAACGAAATCGCTGCGTGCGATTGAAATCGATGTTGTAACTCTTCTTCGGAAAACCAGCCGAGGATTGTCCATGCAGAGTAAACAATACGCGGTCGTAAAACTCGCCGTTATAATACACCGCCCCGAGCGAACCGCCGTGGGATCCCGCCCCGGAGACATTCCTCGTGAACCAATGCAGCACCGGCAGGGAGGATCTGATGCCGGAATCCCGGGCCACCGTGCCAAAGTATTGATGAGAATCGAGTCGAGAGCGAAATGCCGGCTCTTTCGTTTCTGTTCCATTGCGGTCGGCCGCGACAAACCGCCAGCGCGTCATTTCCCCGGGAGCGAGCGCCGCGCCGGGGATGACCGCCGTCCATACTCCGTCACCCGCCACGGCATCGCCTCCTATGCCGTCGTCATTCATCGGCAGCATGGTTTTTGTCCCGAACATCTTCCGGTAGTACAGCGTCACCGTCGCCACCGGATCGTTGGTCGGACGAACGACTACCGCAACGGTCAACGGACCAACCTCCGGTTGGGT
>QOAX01000296.1 GCA_003972865.1 Verrucomicrobiota bacterium
CACACGCGAACCCAAATTGCCCCGGCGATAATTCGCCCCGTGTTCCCGCTTGCACTTCGCCGCAATTCTGTTTCGGTTCCCCACGTCGAATGAAACCGACAGCCGTCATTCTCGGGATCGCTTTTGCAAGCGCGCTTGGCCAGGCGCATTCGGATGGTTGGAAGCAATTCCGGGGTCCGAACGGCTCCGGCGTGGCGAAGGAAAGCAGACCGCCGGTCGAACTCGACGCCGCCCAACTGGCTTGGAAGACGGCCCTGCCACCCGGCCTGTCGTCGCCGGTGCTGTCGGGCGAGCGCGTTTTCCTCACCGGCTTGGCCAAGGGCAGGCTCGTCACCATCGCGATCAACAAAGCCGACGGCAAAATCGCCTGGCAAAACCAGGCGCCAAAGGTCGAATTTGAAAAGGTTCACAAAGCCAACCACCCCGCCGCCCCCTCGGTGCTCGTCGGGGACAAACGGGTTTTCACTTACTTTGGCTCATACGGCCTGCTTTGCCACGACCACGATGGCAGGGAACTCTGGAAAAAACCGATCCCCACGCCCAAGACACTTTACGGCATGTCCACCTCCCCGATCGTCCACGGCAAACATCTCATCATGGTGCTGGACAACGACGCAAACCTCCCCGGCAGCCGATTGAGCCAGTCCAAAATCGTCGCCTACGACAAAACCAACGGCGATGTCGACTGGGAAATACCACGACCGTTACACCGCAGCGGTTGGTCGACCCCAATGATTTGGAAGCACGGCAGCGAAACCGAACTCGTCGTCTTGGGCAACGGCCGCGTGAGCGGTTACGACATGAAAACCGGCACGCAAAAATGGTTTGTCCCCGGCTTCTCCCGCGAAACCATTTCAACACCGGTCGCCGGCAATAACGTTCTTTACGTCTCCTCCTCGAAACTCGGCGGTGGTGCGGACATCCAGCCCGATCCGTTGCCGTTTTGGGAAGCCGTCATTCGTTTCGACAAAAACAGTGACGGCAAAATTGAACGCAAGGAAATGACCGGCCACTTCACTTTTCCAATCCGACCCGAGCTTCCGCTCGGCCATCCCGGCTACGGCATCCCGTTGCCGGACGACAAGCGCCGCCGTCAGGAACGGCTCGACGGGATGTTCCGCGGCACCGACCGCAACCGAGACGGCTTTTGGAGCAGGGAGGAATTCATGTCGAACATGCGAGGCGGCCGGGGCAAGCCGTTGCTCATCGCCATACGCCCCGGCGGCCAGGGCAACATCACCGACACGCACTTGAAGTGGGAACTCAATCGGAGCATCCCTGAAATACCCTCTCCGTTACTCTACAGCAATCTCATCTATATGGTTCGAAACGGCGGCCTTCTCGCAGCGGTCGATGCCACCAACGGAAAGCTACTCTACCGCGAACGCCTCAACGCGCCCGGCCAATACAGCGCCTCACCCGTCGCAGCGAACGGCCACGTTTATCTTGGCTCAAACCGCGGTATCATCACCGTCGTCAAGGTGGACAAGAAATTCGAAATCATCCACCAACACGATCTGAAAGATCCAGTGTTGGTCAGCCCGGCCATCGACAAATCAACCCTCTACGTCCGTAGCGAAAAAGCTCTCTGGGCATTTCGAGATAATAAGTAAACAGCGCCTTAACGCACTGCCCTGAAGAACTTTTTTGCTTGTTGGCGAGAATACCAAGGGGCTGATTGAATTCATTTTCCGCCAAGGCCCATTGATGGTGGGCGCATATTCAAGATTCCGATCAAACGTCAAAGACAGCTTTCCGTCCGAATTGCGAATGCCGCTTAGCAAATTAAAATTATTAAGCGAGATTGCAATTCACCAGCACACTTGGTCTAGTCGGTCTTCTACAGAACCATAAAATGAATGAAAAAAGTCAAAGTGGCAGGGTGTTATTCTATGGACGTACCGACTGGCTCGACACCCTCAGCAAGACACTTTTGCTTTTGAGTTTAATGTCCCAACAGATTTTGGCACAAGTATCAGGCTCCTTGGAAATTGTGAATGTCACTAAGGACACAATTATATTCAGTGACAATTTCGAATCGGGCATAGCCGGAGGAGCACCCGGAGCGGACGACCCCAAGGTGGGCACCTGGAGTTGGAACAGTACACCGGTTACTGAAATAAGGGGGCTGGAAAATACAAAAAAAATGATTGCTGCTGAAGGCTCGCAGTATCTCAAGATTGCCCGCATGCCTGAGCGTGTCAAACTGACCGCTATTGGTGATGACGATGCAGCGATTGAGGGCGAAGAAGGCGACACGGTCGAGATTCGGTTTTCCTTTTTTTATGAAAGCGGTTACGCAAGTATCTACCCTGGTTCAATAGATGGAGACAGCGCACAGATCACCTTCTTCCCGGGCGGTGAAGTAAGGATATACGGTGGGGCGGATGTTGGATGGAACATTCTTGATCAAACCTACAATGAGGGCGACTGGAACGAGGTCGTCATCCAGTACATCAATGATTCAGGGGAGCATTCGATATCGGTCAATGGAGCTGAATTTGAAACCTACGAGGGCGTTTCCAGTGAAGACAACGGCAGTGGAGGGTATGTGGATGGATTTAGGCTTCAAGGCGATGGTGGAGGCACGATGTTCTTTATCGATGCGGTTGAAGTCGTCAATGTCACAAAGAACAGGGTTATTTTCAGTGACAATTTTGAATCGGGCATAGCCGGGGAATCACCCGGAATGGATGATCCCGATGTGGGAACGTGGGATTGGAACGGGTCGTCGATCGCTGAGATAATGGGGCCGTCAGACACGGAAGAAATGACCGCTGCTGAGGGTTCACAATATCTCAGGATCGCACGATTGACGGGCCGACCGAAACTCACGGCCATTGGCAATCTGGACGCTGCGGATGCCGGCGAGGAAGGAGACACGGTTGAAATTCGGTTTTCACTCTATTTTGAAAGCGGCTACGCAAGCATCTACCCGCGGTCCGGTGACGGAGACAGCGCACAGATAACCTTCTTTCCCGATGGAGAGGTTCGAATCTACGGGGGCGGGGATGTGGGATGGAATATTCTTGACCAAACTTACAACGAGGGTGAGTGGAACCAGGTTATCATCCAGTACGTCAACGGTTCAGGGGAGTATTCAATATCGGTCAATGGAGCTGAATTTGAAACCTACGAGGGCGTTTCCAGTGAAGACAACGGCAGTGGGGGAAACTTGGATGGATTCCGTTTACAGGGCGATGGAGGCAATACGATTTTTTATCTGGACGGAATACAGGGAACTGAACACGAACCCATCAAGCTCAAGTACACCAACTTCGGCGGTGTCGCCTTCAAAGCGATCGAGGGGAAAGACTACGAAATTCAAGTATCCCATGACTTAAAACAATGGAGCGAACTCGGAGAAATCAAAGATGCCTCCGGTGATGTGGAGTTCATTGATCCTCGACAACCCCTTGTACCCTTCAAGAAGAATTTCTTTCGTGTGAAGTTGGTGGAATAAATTGAATTGGACTTTAATGGGGCTCAACAAGGCAAGAAATCCGGAATATCGGCATACCAAACCATAGTTGGTTATGTTTCAGCCCGGCAATCGACAAATCAACCCTCTACGTCCGCACCGAAGAAGCCCTCTTGGCTTTTCGGGCGAACGACTAAACCGTTCGATTATTTGCCGATCCTCGGGACGAGTTGGTCGGGCACCGGCTTGACGCTGGCTTGGAGTTTTTCGCCCAGCTTGGCCAAGCGCTCGACGATGTCGGGATGCTTGTCGGCGAGGTCGTATTTCTCAGATGGATCTTCGCCCAAGTGATACAGTTCCGGCTTAGCCAAGGGCATGGGATTGATCCCGTTTTCCTCGCGGAACTGCGCCTTGTAGTTGCCGGAACGCACCGCGCTCAACTGTGCGCCGCCGAAGAAATACATCTCCTTGCGCGGACTCTTCCTGCGGTTCAGCAACACGTCGCTCAAGTCGTAGCCGTCGAGTGCGCGGTCGCTGGGCACCTTGGCCCCGGCCAGGCTGGCGAACGTCGGCAACACGTCGAGCGTGCTGCCCATCTCCTGCACCACGCCCGGCTTCACGTTGCCCGGCCCCCAGAAAATCGCTGGCTCGCGCATGCCGCCCTCGCGGGTGCCGCCCTTGGCCCCTCGCAGCAAACCGGCCGAGCCGCCGTGCGTCTTGAAAACCTCCCACGGCCCGTTGTCCGACGTGAACAGCACGATCGTTTTTTTATCGAGCTTCTGTTTGCGCAACGTGTTCAACACCTGGCCGACCGACCAGTCAATCTCCGAGATCACGTCGCCATAAATCCCATTCAGGCTTTTGCCCTCAAACTTCTTGGATCGGTACAGTGGGATGTGCGGCATCGAGTGCGCGAGGTATAAAAAGAATGGTTTCTCCTTGTTGTCCTTTATGAATTTGACCGCCTGCTGGGTGTAACGGCGGGTGATGGTGGTTTGATTCACCGGCCGCTCGATCTCCTCGGCATTTCGCAGCAACGGCACCTTGTAAACCGACCACGGTGATGACTTGCCGATTTCCACCCAGTTGCCCTTGATCGATGGATCACGATCCATATCGTTGGAGTACGGGATGCCGTAGTACGAGTCGAAGCCCTGCGTGATCGGCAGGTGCCTGGGCAGATGCCCCATGTGCCATTTGCCGACCATGCCGGTTTTGTAACCGGCATCTTTCAGCACCTCGGCGACCGTGATTTCGCTTTGCGGCAGGCCACCGGCAGAGTCCGGGAACAACACCACCCGCTTGCTCGACGCCATCCCTGAGCGCACCGGCAACCGCCCGGTCATCAACGCCGCACGGCTCGGCGTGCAAACCGGCGCCGAGGAATAAAACTGCGTCCACTTCTGCCCCTGATGCGCCATACGATCGAGGTGCGGCGTGTGGATGGTCGGATGCCCGTTGCACGACATGTCACCGTACCCCTGGTCATCGGTGAAAATCACAACGAAATTCAACTGCTCCTTGGCCAATCCCGACGAACCCAAACCAAGCGCCACAGTCAAACCCAGCGCACCCAGTTTCAAACCGTTCAAAAAAGAGGAGGTCATGCGGAACAACCTACCAAACGCCCTGCCCCGTTGGAAGAAAAAGAAACCAGACGCTCGCTTAGTCTACAGCTTCAAAATTATCCTCGGTGAACTCAGGATTTGTTTCAGCGGGTCGTGCCTAGGAAATAGTGGCTTGCTGCTTTTGGGTTGTCCCTTGGACGCCATGGCGGAGTTCCTCCGGCCAAAGTTCGGGATGATCCGCCGGGTAGCAGCGCAATGACTGACCAGCTGGCTGAAACAGATCCCCATAACGACAGCCCAGCGCGGTGTGCGCGGCAGCCAGTCCCGACATCGTTGCGCCAGCGACACCATGACCCAATGTGCTCGCTCCACACATCATCAGGCCGTTTATGGGAGTCTTTATCGGCCACGAAAACGGTCCAACATGGCTCCGGGTTTTTTCTGTCCCGTAAAGATTGCCTGCGGTTGAGGCAACGTAATAGCGATTGGTCAGGGGCGTGCCAAGTTCTGCGAAAACCGTGGCGTCCCGAATCCCGGGAAGGGTATTCTCCAAAGCTTCAAACATGCGGGCCGTGAGGTTTTCCTTGAATTTTTTGTACGCCTCTGGCCGGTCCTCTAGGCGCGTGTTCTCCCATCGCCTGAACGCCTCCCAGGAAACAAACGAGAATGCCTCCATGGTATGGTGGCCGTGGGCGCGCTTGGATGGATCCTTAAGTGTTGTGCAAGTCAGGAATGTGGATGGCAACTCCCTTGACTCATCCAGGTTTGGTTTGGCAGCGATATCGTAGTTGGCCTGGATATCGGGGGTCTTGCTCCACCAATAGTTACCGGAGTCCAAGCCGGCTGCCCGGACGTCCATGTCCACTGCCAGAAAGAGAGACAAGGCAGAGGTCGACCATTTCGTGCGCCTCAAATGCCGATTAATCTTCGGATGAAGGTGTTCGGATTCCACCAGCTTGCCGTAGGTTACAACGGGGTCTGCGTTGGAAATAACGAGGGGAGCCAGAATCTGCTCGCCGCTTTCCAGTTGCACGCCGGCCACTTTCTTCGTGCTGCCATGTCCTTCAATTAGGATTCGGTTCACGCCAGTGCGGACACTGATTTCACCGCCACATCGTCGAAGTTCCTTGATGAACGCCCTGGGCAGAGCCTTGGCGCCGCCCTTGGGGTACCAGCCCCCATCAAAGTAATGCGATGCAACGGCAGCATGGATCGCTGTGAGTGCCCTTCGTGGCCCAACCCCGTGATCGCCGGATTGAATCGTTAGAATTGCCCTCAACAGGGGATTCTTGGTGAACCGATCCAGGAACCGGTCCAAGGGCAGGAGACCTTGGAGAAAAAGATCCCTCTTCCGCCAACCGGCCTTGATGGCATCGCCGAAGGTTCTGACCTCAAAGTCATCGGAAATTTGATTCGAGATGCGGGTGCATGTCGCCAGATACCGATCAATGCCATCGGCCTCGCTGGGGAATCGGGACTTCAGGCGTTCCGCGTACACCTCCCGTCCCTTGGGAATGTCAAAGTACTCATCGCCGATGTGCACGTGATCGTAGCCATCAGGATTCAGCTCAAGGAAAACAAGATCGTTGGCCACACCCAATCCCTCATAAATCCGGCGCATGTTGCCTCCGGGACCCAAATCGCCAATGTAGTGGACACCGGGACTGAATTGGTACCCCCCCATTGGAAACGAGTGACACCATCCCCCGGGCAAATAGTGCTGCTCAAACACCATGACTCTTTTGTTCGCCCTGGCCAGAGCCACTGCCGCGGCCATGCCACCCGCCCCGGAGCCAATCACAATGACATCTGCATCCTTCATTGTCTTTCAACGCTTGGCCAGATTTTTGATGTAGCGCTTGGCCTTTTGGGGATCGAGTTTGATTGGGCCGGAGGGGTTGGCTTCGCGAGGGCCGAAGGGGCACTTGGCCGGGGAGACTTTGAAAAAATCGTTCCGCTTTTTGAGGGCGAACTGCGCGCCGGTCATGATGGCGTTTTTGCCGTACCGCCGCTCGAGCAGTTGCAGGGCGTCGTCGATCGCGCCCCAGCGCTCGGCGTCCGTGCTGCCCCACAAGGTCGGCTGAGTGTCGAGCCGCTGCAGGCTGGAAAAGCCGAGGCAGATTTGCCGGATCGCCTTGTGCGCGCCGCGCATGGCCTCCCAGTAAAGTCGCTCCATGACCTCGTTGATGACGGAGTTGCGAAACTGCGGATGCTGAAAACGATGCTGGCTGCCGGTGCGCTCAAAATCACTGAACCGAATGCTGACGAACAGTTCGCGCGCCTGCAGTCCTTCGCGCCGGAGTTGACCGGTCAACCGCGCGGCTTCGCTCAGCAAAAAAATCAGCCCCGCATCGTAGTCCGGCTCGTCAACCGGCAGCGTGGTGCTACTAGAGATGGTGGTGCGAT
>QOAX01000297.1 GCA_003972865.1 Verrucomicrobiota bacterium
CGGCGTCTCCCGCGACTACATCCGCTACCGGCTAAAGGACGGGGCCAAATAAACGGCGGAACAGCTACCGCCTAAACTGCCGCTGTGCGTATTTGCCCAGGAGGTCGGTTTCGAGGTTTACCGGGTCGCCGGCTTTGCGGGTGCGCAGGTTGGTCACTTGGCGCGTGTGCGGGATGATCCACACGGCAAAACCGCGCTTGCGCAGCTTGGCCACGGTGAGGCTGATGCCGTCGATCGCCACCGAGCCTTTCGGCACGAAGCCGCTCATCAGCGACGCCGATGCATCGACGTCGAGCAGCCAGTCGTTGCCCTGTTTTTCCCACTTGCGAACCTTGCCGACCGCATCGACGTGGCCGGTGACGAAGTGGCCGCCCATCCGCTGGCCAAGCATCAGCGCGCGCTCGAGGTTGACCGCCGAGCCGCGGCGGAGCGAGTTGAGGTTGGTCACGTCCCATGTCTCGCGCAGAAGGTCGAATTGAAACCCGCGCGACTTGCCGCGCTTCGTCACCTTGGTGGCGGTGAGGCAGCAGCCGTTCACGGCGATGCTGTCGCCGGTGTTCGTGCCGCCGAGGCAAACGTCCGCCGAGACCGTCAGCGTCACGGCGTCGGTGTCGTGTTCGATGGCTTGGATCCTGCCTGTTTCCTCGACGAGTCCGGTGAACATTTTCAGGGCTGCGCGTCGGCGACGCGGGCGGTGAGCATCAGGTCGGGGCCAAGATTTCGCCAGCGGATTTTTTCGAGCCGCAGCCCCTTGGCCAAAGGCAGCCCGTCGCCGGCAACCGCCGTCCGGGCGGCGCGTCCGCCGAGAATTTTTGGCGCGTAAAAAAACGCCACCCGCTTGGCCAAGCCGGCCTCGATGAACGCGGCGTTGGTTTCGCCGCCACCCTCGACGAGCAGGTGCGTGCACCCCTCCCGCCCCAGTTTGCGGAGCAGCGACTTGAGGCTGAACCCCCGCTTGACCAAGGGACAGGTGATCACGCGGCAACGCTGCTTGAGCTGGGCCAAGCGCCTGGCCGGCGCATCGCGCGAGACGACAACGGTCGTCTGTCCGGCAAGCTCATCGCTCAGCACCCGCGAGCCAAGCGGCGTACGGGCACGCGGATCGAGAATGATGCGCCGCAGCGGCAGCCCCTGCCGCTCGGCCTTGGGCCGGCGGATGTCGCGCAGCGTGAGCGCCGGGTTGTCGGCAAGGATCGTGTTCACGCCGACGAGAATGGCGTCGGCCTCGTGTCGAAGTTTCATACCCTCGCGCCGCGCCTCCAGGCCGGTGATCCATTTCGACTCGCCGCCGGCGGTGGCGATTTTGCCGTCGAGCGTCATCGCCGCCTTCACCGTCACGAACGGCAGCCCGGCGGTGATCCAGTGGTTAAACGCAAAATTGATCTCAGCCGCTTCATCGGCGAGCACGCCACGCTCGACGGCGACGCCCCTGCGCCTGAGCCACCGGAAGGCGCGGCCGGCGTGGGCGGGATTCGGGTCGGTCGCGGCGACGACCACCCTCGAGATGCCGGCCTTGATGATGGCGTGTGTGCAGGGCGGCGTGCGGCCGCTGGTCGAGCACGGCTCGAGCGTGACGTAAAGCGCGGCCCCCTTCGTCCGGTTGCCCCTGCGCTTGGCGTCGGAGATGGCCTCGACCTCGGCATGCGGCAAACCGGCCCGGCGATGCCAGCCGCGCCCGATGATTTTTCCGCCCTTGGCCATCACAGCGCCGACGAGCGGGTTGGACGAAGTCTCGCCCTTGGCCCGCTTGGCCAAGCGCAACGCCTCCCGCATCAGTTGTTCATCGCTTGGCATTTTGGGGCCATCGCAGACGGATCGGTTGGGGGCGGATCAGGGATAGAGGATCAACCTTTCCCAGCCGTCGCCGGCCTTTTGGTAGAGCAGCCGCTCGTGCAGGCGGTCGTCGCCGTGAAGCCAAAACTCAACTTCATCCGGGTTGAGCCACCAGCCGGACCAATGCGGCGGACGGGGCACTTCGCTGCCTTCGGGATGCTTGGCCTGCAACTCCGCTAGGCGTTGCTGCAACTCGGCGCGGGAAGCCATCGACGCCGATTGCAGCGACGCCCAGGCGCCAACCCGGCTGCCGTGATCGCGGCTGGCGAAGTAGGCGTCCGCCTCGGCGTCGCTGACCGGTGTGACGGTGCCGCTGACGCGGATTTGTCGCCGCAGGTTTTTCCAGTGAAAGCACATTGAGGCTTGGGGATTCTCTTCCAACTCCGCGGCCTTGCGGCTGTTCAGGTTGGTATAAAACGCGAAACCGCCTTCGCTGGCGCCCTTGAGCAGCAGCATCCGCACACTGGGCTTGCCGCTGGCGTCAGCCGTTGCCAGGGCAAACGCCGAAGGATCGTTCTGCTCGGATCGCCCAGCCTCTGTATACCATGAGTTGAACAGTGGCAACGGCTCTGCCTCGTCGCCGAAAACAGCACTTAAGCCAAGCGGGTTGGATTCTTCGAGGGGTGTCACGGTTTCTCGATCGCTTTGCCGGCGGCTTTCCATCCCTTGAAACCGGGGGCGAGGTCGACGAGATACTTGAAGCCCATCCCGCTCATCTTTTTGCAGGCACGCGCGCTGCGGACGCCCCCGGCGCAATAGACGAGGTAGAATTTATCCTTGTCGAGCTTGGCCGCCTCGTCGGCGAAGTTGGGCGAGAACCAGTCGATCCACTGGGTGCCGGGGAGATGGCCGGCTTGGTACTCGGGCGTGGTGCGGACGTCGAGCAGCGTGAGTTTGTCGGCCTTCCACATTTTCTCGAACAGCGCAACACCAATCCGGAACGGCTCGCCCGGTTCGACGCCGTACTTGGCTGCGATGACGGCGGCGCCTGGTTTGGCATCAGCACCGAGACACCAGGCGATGGCGTTGGTGACGAGCTTGTGAAAATCCGGGTTGGCGAAATCGTCGGCGTGGCCAAGCGAGGTGTAAAACGTGCGGTTGCCCTTGTAGCTGTGCGTCCACGCCACCGGCTCGGCGGGGTGGCCCTCGACCGCGCCGGTGAGCAGCGGCTTGGCCGCCTTGGCCAACGGATTGTTTTTGTAAAGCGAACCTCCCATTTTGAATTCGCTCGCGACGCCTCTGAGAATCGGGTGCCCCTTGGCCGCTGGCACAACGGAGGCGTTGCCGGACAGATTATTTTTGTGGTGGCCCTGGTAGTTGCCGCCGAGGACGAGCTTGTCGAATTCGAGCCAGTTTTGAATCGCATGACTGGCAGTGCGCAGGCCGATGACCGGTTTGCCGGACTCGACGAACCGCTTCACTTGGCCAAGCTGCCCGGCGGGGAGCTGCATGCGGCGTGCGAAGACGATCACGAGGTCCGCTTGGCCAAGCGCGTCGAGACTCGGGAAGCGGTGTTTCTCCTTGCGCACGATCACGGTGCAACGGTAGCCGTGCTGCTGCTCCAGCTGTTTGGCAAACCTGGGCAGCGTGGTCGACGAGTCGTACAGCGACTCGCCGCTGAGCAGGACGACGTGCGGCTTGGTTTCCGCGGCATGGAGATTGGCCAAGCCCAACGAGAGCCAGGCGGCGGCAACGGCAAAACGAGTCAATGAGTTCATGAGGCAAATTGTGAATCCCAAAAAACGGGGTGGTCAAGATTCCCGATGACGACCAAGCTGTCCAGTCAGCATTTCCCAGCCGGTGTTCGTAAGTTGCAAAAAAACTCATGCAGCGCTATTGACACACTACATGTTGTGTACTCTCCTTCGGCGGCCACACTCGATTGTGTTGGCTTGGGATTATGCGTTGCCCGAAGTGCGGTTGTGTTGAAGACAAGGTGGTCGATTCCCGCTCGTCCAAGGATGGACTGGCTATTCGCCGCCGCCGCCAATGTCTCAAGTGCAGCCAGCGTTACACCACCTACGAGGAGATCGAACGCGGCAACCTAATGGTGATCAAGGACGGAGGCGCCCGCGAACGATTCTCGCGCGACAAGCTGGAGGCCGGCATCAAAGTCGCCTGCCAAAAACGCCCGGTCAGCGCCGATGCCATCGAGCAGATGATTCGTGAAGTCGTGAACGAATTGTATGATGAATTTGACGGCGAAGTGCCCTCGAAGGCGATCGGTGGCAAAGTGATGTCGAAGCTCAAGAAACTGGACGGCGTCGCCTACGTCCGGTTCGCCAGCGTGTATTGGCGTTTCGATGACGCAGCCGAGTTTCTGGAGGCGGTCCAGAAATTCGGAACACGGGATGATACAGCTACGATCCAACTACCTGGTTTTTAGGATGTCATCCGGGGAACTGCTCCCCTGCTCGGCGGAAGCCATCACCGAGGAGTTGCTGGGAGATGCCATCAACCTCATCGAGCCCCAAACCATCCAGGAGGCACTCAAGGCGGTCGTGCACTACTTCCGCGAGGAACACGAGCACTCCAGCGTGTCGGTCGATCAATTCTCCAGCGCGCTGGGCAAGGTGCTTCAAGGGTTCGGGTTTGATGTGGTGTTCGACGAGGATCCGAGGGTGCATCTTCACATCGAGAAAACCGACCTGAGCAAACTGGCCACCGAGACCACCGGACAGGGCTTCGAGCTGTTTTTCTTTCAGCAACTTCGCAAGGAGGTGCGGGCCAACCTCCGCCGCTCGCCCAACATCATCCAATTCAACGGGCTCAGGGATTGTGTCAAGCAGATCGTCGGCGCGGAGCGTTGGTGCAGTCGTTGCCGCCGGATGCACGGGCAAATCGTCTCCTACCTCCGTACCTGCCTCGATCAGGATTCGCGCAGGGACTGCTCGCTGCTCATCAAGTAGGGTGGCCCGTTTTTCAGGTCGAGATGACCATCGAGCAAATCCAGTCAGACGAGGCGTTGAGGTTGTGCGAGTTCCCGGTGGCGCGGGACACGGTGTACCTCGCCCACGCGGGCGTCTGCCCGTTGCCGGCGCGTGCGCGTGATGCGATGAGCGACTACGCCGCGGCGTGCACCGGCGGCGACCAGGAGGATTTCATGCCGCCGAACCTGCTGCGCGACACCCGGCAGCTCGCCGCCGGCCTGCTCGGCGCGGAGTTGCGCGAAATCGCCCTGGTCGGGCCGACCTCACTTGGCCTGAGCTTCATCGCGCAGGGCCTCGACTGGCGGCCGGGCGATAACATTATCGTGCACGGCGACGACTACCCGTCGAACGTCTATCCGTGGATGGCGCTGGCCGAGAAGGGGGTCGAGCTGAAGCGGCTCGAGCCAAGGGAGCCCGGGCGGATCGAGCCGGAGGACGTGTTCGCACTGGTTGATTCGTGCACGAGGATGGCGGCGTTGGCCTCGTGCCATTACGTGTCCGGCTACCGGATCGACATCGGCGCGATCGGCCGCGAGCTGCGGTCGCGCGGCGTCCTGTTTTGTGTCGATGGCATCCAGACGATGGGCGCGTTCCCGACGCCGGTGGAGCATGTCGATTTCCTCGCCGCCGACGCGCACAAGTGGATGCTCGGCCCGTGCGCCTCGGGCATCCTGTACGTGAAGCACGAGATGCAGGACCGGCTCAAGCCGGTGGTGCAGGGCTGGCATAATTTGAATTGCCCGGACTTCATCGCGCAGGAGACGCTCGACTACAAGCCGGACAGCCGCCGTTACGAGGCCGGCACCGCCAACCTGCTCGGCATCGTCGGCCACCGCGCCTCGCTGCAAATGCTCGATGCGCTTGGCCTGGACAATATCGCGGCTGATCTCCTGGCTAAGCGGCGGCGGCTCGTGCCGGGGCTCCTGGCCAAGGGCCATGAGGTGATGCACGCCGACGTGCAGGAGGCCAACGCCAGCGGCATCGTCACCTTCCACAAACCGGGCGGGGACATGGCGGCGCTCGCGGAGCGGCTTGGCCAATCGGGCTTCAAGGTGTCACTGCGGGTGATGCGCGACGGCTCGAGGCTCATCCGACTTTCGCCGCACTTTTACAACACTGCCGCCGAGCTGGATCGCCTGCTCGAGGGCCTTTGATCATTCCTCCGGTTTTGGGGTGATCTTGGGGACGAGGAAGGGGGCGACAAGGAGCAACAGCATGGCGCCAATGCCGCCGCATATTTGCGGCATCGCGGCATTGTTGAAGTGATCGATCAGCCACCCGGCAACGAACGTCGAGCAGATGCCGCCGCCCAGGCTGGAACTGACCATGGTGGCCAGCCCCTGGCCGGTGGAGCGGAGTTGTGTCGGGACGAGATAGTTGACGCACAGCGGCATGGCCACCAGCACGCCGACCACGTACACGCTGTGCAGCAGCATTGAGGCGTGCAACACAGCCGGCAGGTCGCCAAGGAATCCGCACGCCAGCCACTTCAGCCCACCGGCGGCCAGGCCTAAAAACATCAGCAGCCGCACGCCGATCCGCCGGCGGATGTGCCCGGCGAAGGCAATCGCAACGATCTCCGGGACCAGCATGATGAGCCAAAGCCACTTTAGCGTGTCGAGGGTGTTCTCGGGCGCGATCTTCTTGACGAAAATCGGGAACAGGAACATCGGCCCGTCGAGCATGAAATTGACGAGGAAGACGTAGAGGAGAAAGCGGAGAAACTTCCGGTCGCCGATCAGCTTGCGCCACGCGCCCGGCCGGGCCCGCTCGCGGATGACTTTTTGGTTTGGGATCAGGAACACCACGGCGGTCGTCAGCAGGATGATCGCGGCGGAACAGGGAAACAGCAGGCCCAGATCCGCCTCATCCGGCCCGGGGGCAACGGCGTCGAGGAAAAACGGAAAGCCAAAGCAGGTGATGAGGAAGCCGACCGACCCGAACGCCCGCACCCACTCGAAGTGCGAGTTGCTGGACCGGTACAAAAGGCCGAGGCCAAGCGCCAGGCCCTGCGGAATGAGGCTGGTGTAAAACGCGGCAAAAAACATCGAGACCAGCAACAGCGCGGCGTAACTCCTGACGTGCCAGAATGCAACGAAGCCAAGCGCCATCCCGAGCGTGATGACAACCAGCACGGCCTTTCGGCCGCCGGTGCGGTCGGCCAGGTAGCCCCAGGACGGCTGGCCAACGAGACCGACCAGGTGGAACACACCCATGGCCAGGCCG
This sequence comes from Verrucomicrobiota bacterium, assembly GCA_003972865.1. Lineage (GTDB taxonomy): Bacteria > Verrucomicrobiota > Verrucomicrobiia > Limisphaerales > UBA1096 > UBA1096. Next base: position 6,990 of record QOAX01000297.1, read on the forward strand.
ATCTGCTGCCCGCTCAAGCCAAGCTTTTCGTTGAGGTAAAGCGAGTAAAACGGGAAGAAGATGCCCAGCGCACCAAACAGCGTGGCCCAAAACAGCGACAGCACTCCCATCAGTTTCCATTGCTCACGGGTGATGCCGGCTGGGGTCATTCTGGGTGGCTCCCTGGGGTGCGCCTGGCCAAGCGTAAAAAAACGCCGGAAGGGTTCCGGCGTTTGAAATAGGATTGCAAGTGGATTCGCGAGACTCAGGGCGCAGGAACGACGGTCGGCTGCCTGCTGGGCGTCCTTTGGCCGGATCTGCGTTCCTCGCTCTCGCGCTTCTGCATATCTCTGAAAAGCCGCGAGGCGGTCTCCCTTATTTTTCGTTCGTCCTGCCTCTCGCCGGAGATTTGGGCCTCCAGTTGAA
>QOAX01000173.1 GCA_003972865.1 Verrucomicrobiota bacterium
GTGCCGTGTGGACCGCCTGATCGACAAGGCGAGCGACCTGGGCTTCGGTTCGCTCGCGATCACCGACCACGGGGCGATGTTCGGCGCGATCAATTTTTACCGCGCAGCCCGCGCCAGGGACATCAAGCCAATCATTGGCTGCGAGGTGTACGTCGCGCCCGGCAGTCGGCACGAGAAAAAGTCCGGCGCGCGCGGCAAGGAGGCGTACTACCATCTCGTGCTCTTGGCCAAGGACGAGGCCGGTTACCAGAACCTCGTGCGCTTGGCCACCACCGCTCAGCTTGAGGGCTACTACTACAAGCCGCGGATCGACAAGGAACTGCTCGCGCAGCACAGCGAGGGGTTGATCTGCCTGAGCGGATGCCTGGCCAGCGAGATTCCCCGGCTGATCATGGCGGAGGAATTCGACAGGGCGCGCGACCAGATCGACTGGTTCAAGCAGACATTCGGCGTGGAGAACTACTACCTCGAGCTGCACAACCACGGCATCGCCGATCAGGCCAAGGTCAATCGACAACTCATCCCGTGGGCCGCTGACATGGGGCTCAAACTGGTGGCGACCAACGATGTCCACTACGTCGAGAAAAGCGACTCGCACGCGCACGACTCGCTGATCTGCATCGGCACGCAGGCGTTGCTCTCGGACACGAACCGCATGCGCTATGTGCAGGAGCAGTTTTATCTGCGCTCGCCGGAGGAGATGGCGGCGTTGTTCGCCGAGGTGCCGGACGCGGTGCGCAACTCGATGGAGATCGCCGCAAAATGCAACCTCGAGATCGAGTTCGGCAAGCTGAACTACCCGGTGTTTCACCCACCGGAAGGCCACACCCGCGAGGGCTATCTGCGGAAGTTTCTGGCGGAGGGCTTTGCGGATCGTTACGGCATACAGGTTCGTGTCGATGGCGACAAGTTCGTGGTGGAGTCGCTCGCCGACGCTGGACAGTTGCCCAACTACTCGCCGCCGGAGGATGCCGATCCGGAGGCCAATCCGGGGCTGGACGATCCGGCCGTGGCCAAGGCGGTCGGCGAGCTCATTGAGCGGGTCGATTACGAGCTGGGGATCATGCAGCAGATGGGCTACATCAGCTACTTCCTGATCGTCGGCGACTTTGTGCGTTACGGCCACGAGCAGGGTATCGCGTGTGTGGCGCGCGGTTCGGCGGCGGGATCGCTGGTGGCCTATCTGCTGGAAATCTCCAACGTCGATCCATTGCAATACGGGCTGATTTTCGAGCGGTTCCTGAACCCGGAACGGGTCAGCCCGCCGGATATCGACATCGATTTTGCCGACGACCGCCGCGAGGAGGTGATCGAGTACGTCCGTGAAAAATATGGTCGCGACTCGGTGGCACAGATCATCACGTTCGGCACCATGGGGGCCAAGTCGGTGATCCGCGACATGGCCCGTGTGATGGGGCTGAGCTATGGCGAGGGGGATCGTCTGGCCAAGATGGTTCCCACCGAGCTGAAAATCACGCTCAAGAACGCGCTGCGAAAGTCGCCCGACCTCAAGGAAGCCTACGACAACGAGGACGTCACGCGCGAGTTGATCGACACGGCGTTCGTGCTTGAGGACCTCACCCGCAACTCGTCCGTCCACGCCGCCGGGGTGGTCATCGGCGCCGAGCCACTCGTCAATATTTTGCCGCTCAAGAAGGAGGAGGACGGTGCCATCACCACCCAGTACCCGATGGGGCCGGTGGAGGATCTTGGCTTGTTGAAGATGGATTTTCTCGGGCTGAAAACACTGACAATCATCCGCAACACCTGCGAGATGGTGAAGCAGTGGCGGGACGTTGATGTCGATGTGGATCGTGTGCCGACCGACGACCAAAAAGCGTACGACCTGCTGAACAACGGCCACACGGTCGGTGTGTTCCAGCTGGAATCGGCCGGCATGCGCGACCTGTGCCGGAAGTTCAAGCTGGGCTCCATCGAGCACATCACAGCGCTCGTGGCGTTGTACCGGCCGGGACCGATGGACCTGATCCCGGACTTCATCCGCCGCCGGCACGGCGAGGTGGAGATCAAATACCCACACCCGCTGCTCGAGCCGATCGCCAACGAAACCTACGGCATTCTGATTTATCAGGAGCAGGTGATGAAAGCCGCTCAGGTGCTCGCCGGTTACACGCTGGGAGCGGCGGATTTGCTGCGCCGCGCGATGGGCAAAAAGAAAGTCGAGGTGATGCAGGAACATCGCGAGCAGTTCGTGCAGGGCTGCGCCGAGCACAACAACATTTCCAAGCGCAAGGCGAACGAGATTTTCGACCTGCTCGAGAAGTTCGCCGGCTACGGCTTCAACAAGTCGCACGCGGCGGCCTACGCCGTGGTGGCCTACCAGACGGCCTACCTCAAGGCGCACTTTCCGGTCGAGTTCCTCGCGGCCAACATGACTAACGACATGGCCGACACGGCCAAGCTGGGGGTGTTGACTGACGAGGCCCGGTCGCTCGGCATCGAGGTGCTGCCGCCGGATGTCAACGAAAGCCGGGTGCTGTTCGCCCCGGCGCGGGACGGCTCGCTCATCCGCTTCGGCTTGGCAGCGATCAAGGGCGTCGGTGGCATCGCGGTGGAGGAGATCATCAAGGCCCGAGAGACCGGCGAGCCGTTCGCCGACCTGTTCGATTTGTGCGACCGCTGCGACACGCGGACGGTGAACCGGAAGGTGCTCGAGGCGCTCATTAAGAGCGGCGCGTGCGACAGCCTCGCTGGCACGCGTGCGGGGCAGTTCTCGGTGATCGACCGCGCCCTGGCCAAGGCATCCAGCCAGGCGCGCGACCGCGAGTCAGGCCAGACATCGCTCTTTGGCGCGTTCGAGGAGAGCAGCAAATCGATGCAGGACACCGTGCCCGACATCGCCGAGTGGGAGCGCGAAGACATCCTCGCCGCCGAGAAGGAACTGCTCGGCTTTTACGTCAGCGGTCATCCGCTTGATCCATACCGCGAACTGCTCGGGCAGTACTGCCTGCACGACAGCGAGACGGTCAAGGCGCTCGAGAGTCGCAAAGTGACACGCGTCGGCGGGCTGATCACCGCCGTGCAGCGCGGCATCTCCCGGCGCACCAACAAGCCGTACGCCATCGCCACAGTCGAGGACCTCAATGGCTCGTTTCAAGTCCTGTGCATGAACGAGAATTACGACAAGTACCAGGGCCTTCTTGAAGTGAATAAAACAGCACTGATCATCGGTGAGGCGAACAACAGTGAGAACACGCCCAAGATATTCCCACAGGAAATCATTGCGCTCGAGGAGGCCCCGGCCAAGTTTACCGGGCAGGTACATTTCCGGCTCAACAGCCACGAGCTTGGACCGGAAAAGATGGATCACATCCACGGCCTCGCCACGAGCCATCCCGGCCGGTGCCCGTTGTATTTGTGTTTCAAACAGCAGGATGGCCGCTTGGTTTTCATCGAGACAAGCGAGCAACTTTTCGTGCGGCCATCGGAGCAGTTGCGCAACGAGGTGAACGAAATGCTCGGCCCGGACAGTTATTATGCCAAGGTGGACACCACGCTGCCGGAGCCGGCCAAGCGCCAGTGGCCGCGAAAAGAAACCAACGGCAACGGCGGCGAATAGTGAGCAGTGAGCGCTTGGCCAAGCCGCCTGCTAGAGTCGCGGCTTCGCGTGAGATTTACCCGACGATCCATCGCCTGGCTTTCAGCTCGAAGCGGGGGAGGGCACAGGGCTCGACGAGCTTCACCGGCACGCGCAGCGCGAGCGTTTCCTGAAACGCCTTGGCCAAGCGCTTGGCCAAGCCGATGTCGTCGCCGGTTTCCGCTTCCACCTCGACACTCATTTCGACGAGGGCGTCCTTGTGACTGATCTGCACGCGGTACTCGGCGACGCCGCCGGCGCCGCGGAGGATTTCCTCGACGGCGCTGGGGTAAACATTCACGCCGCGCACCACCACCATGTCATCGGCGCGGCCAAGGATGCCGCCCTGCAGCGCAAGGTCGAGGTGGCCGCATGGGCAGGGCGACTCGGCGGCGCTGATGAGGTCGCCGGTGCGGTAACGGATCAGCGGCGAACCGTGGCGGCCAAGCGTGGTCAGCACCAGTTCGCCGGTCTCGCCAGAGGCGACCGGTTCGGCAGTTTCGGGATCGATGATTTCCGGCAGGTAAGCCCCCTCAAGCACGTGAAGCACGCCGGCTTGGGCAGGGCATTGATAGGTCACCGGGCCGACCTCGGTCATGCCGTGATGATCGAAAACCTTTGCCCCGGGCCACGCTTCCTCGATTCGCGCACGAGTGGCGGGAATGCTGCCACCCGGCTCGCCGGCGACGACGATCATGCGCACCGGCGACTTGCCCAGGTCGATGTTTTCCTCCTTGGCCACCTCAGCCAGGCGCAGGGCGTAAGTCGGCGTGCAGCAGAGGACGGTGGCCCTGTGGGTGAAGATGGCCCGCAACCGCGCCGCGCTGCTCAAGCCGCCACCGGGGATACTCAACGCGCCGAGCGCCTCGCCGGCCTCGAACGCCAGCCAAAAGCCGATAAACGGCCCGAACGAAAACGCAAAAAAAATCCGGTCGGCGGCACTCACGCCAGCGACGCTAAAAATGTCGCACCAATTGTCGATCATCCACTGCCAGCTTTCCGGTGTGTCGAGCCAGCGCAACGGCGCGCCGCTGGTGCCGCTGGTTTGGTGGACGCGCGTATAGCGCTCAAGCGGGAAAGTCAGGTTGCTTCCGTAGGGCGGGTTGGCCTGATGATCGGCGGCGAGTTCCGGCTTGGTCGTGAACGAGCAGCGTTCGCGGAAGGCATCGAGCGACTCGATGGCGGTGTCAACGTTCGCTTGGCCAAGCTTGGCTTCGTAAAAGGCGTTGTCTGGGCGAACAGCCGCGAGCAACTCCCGCAGCTTGGCCAACTGGATGCGCTCCAGTTCCTCTCGGCTACTGGCGGGCGTGCGCGACATTACGGAGTCGGGGACGCCTTGGCCTCGGCGGGCGGGCCCGGCTTGGGCGCGTGCTTGGTGACGAGATAGCCGCCGAGCGCCGCGAGCAAAATGCCGAGCACGAACGGCCACTGCACGTTGGCCCAGCCGTTGTTTTTCGTGGTGTTGACAACGGCGTTCACGATCGGTGCGCCGGCGAAAATGATCGACATGACCACCGGCACGTACACCGGCGGATTTGGCGATGCGCCAAAGGCGAGCAGCACACCCAGCGCACCGATGGCCCCCAGCGTCCCGGCGATGAGCGACCACTGCCAGCCTTTGGTCGGGTAGGCCCAAAAATCAATCGGGCCGCCCTTGAGCTTGAGAATAATAATCGGAGCAATAACGGCGGTGAGAAAGTAGGCCAGGCCGACCCAGAGAAAGGCCATGATGCGGCCGTGCTCGGGGTTTTTCATGCTCGCGGAGCCGGTGTGCATGCACACGCCGTAAGTGCCCCAGCAGATGACCGTCATCAACGCCCAAACATACCAAGGAATCCCTGCAGAAGTCGTGCTCATAAGTCGCGGGCAATGTAGTGGGCCTATCGCAGCTTTTCAAACGCTATCGCGCTTGGCCAAGCGCAGCGAAGTATTCCCGCGCCTTGGCCATCACCCGGGGGGAGAGCAGCAGGGTGGAGAGAATTGTCGGCACGGCCATCATACCGAACATGATGTCGAGGAAGTTGATCACGTCATCCAGTTTCACAATCGCCGAGACCACGATGCTGGCGAGATAAAACAAAATCATCGGGATGCGCGCACTCGGCCCGAACAGAAACATGCCGCACTTGGTCACGTAATACGAAAAGCCGATCATCGACGAGAAACTGAAGCACAGCACGCAGACCAATAGCAAATACGGGCCGGCGACCGGGATGCCTTTCGTGAACGCCTCGGCGGTGAGCAGCACGCCGTCCGGGTTGTCGCCTGTTTCCTGCCAGACACCGGTGCTCAGGATGATCAACCCAGTGATGGTACAGACGATCAGTGTGTCGATCATCGGGCCGAGCATGGCGACGAGTCCCTCGCGAATCGGCTCTTTGGTTTTTGCCGCGCCGTGAGCCATCGCCTCGGTACCCATGCCGGCTTCGTTCGAGAAGGCTGCACGCCGCACGCCGGTCGAGATCACTGCGCCAAGCACGCCGCCGGCAACCGCCTCGCCGGTGAAGGCGTCGCGGAAAATCAGTGCGATCGCTTCCGGCACTTGGCCAGCGTGCGTGAAAAGGATCACCAACGCGCAGCCGCCGTAGAGCAGCACCATGAACGGAACCAAGCGGGCGGCGACTTTGCCGATACGCTTGATGCCGCCGAGGATCACCGCCCCAACGCAGAGCGCCATCGCCGCGCCGAACAGCCCCTGGCCAAGCGCGGTGACGTTTTTGTCCGCGCCGACAAACCACTCGTTCGGCTTTAAAAACATTTCGACGACAAACGCAGTGAGTTGGTTGGATGAAAACAACGGCAGGCAGCCGAACACACCGAAGAAACAGAACGCCATCGCGAGTGGTTTCCACTTCGCGCCGAGTCCCTCGACGATGAAATACATCGGTCCGCCCTGCACCTGGCCTTGGGCGTCGCGGCCACGATACATCACCGCGAGGCTGCACGTGAAAAACTTGGTGGCCATGCCGACCAGCGCGCAGACCCACATCCAAAACAGCGCCCCCGGCCCGCCGGTGGTCACCGCCACCGCGACGCCGCCGATATTGCCCATGCCGACCGTGCCGGAGAGGGCGCTGCACAACGCCTGAAAGTGGTTGATCTCGCCGGGATCGTTGGGGTCGCTGAACTTTCCGCGCAGAATCTGGATGCTGTGCCACAGGTGTAAAAACGGCGTGAACCGCGAGTATATGGTGAAAAATAGCCCGCCGCCAATGAGAAGAACCAGCAATGGCATCCCCCAAAGCCAATCAGATGTCAATTTGAGTATGTTGGCAAATGTCAGCGGTTCGGCTGAAATGAGTATAGTAGCGAGATCAACCACTGCGTAAAAACCGATGCACAGAACTCCGAGAATTGTGGATATGATTCCACAGATCATTCCAGCTTTGCTCATGCCTTCCCCTTTGGGATCCATCATGCCGGTCCTAATCTTTTCGAGGTCTCCTTTTCCCATAATCCAGGCTGGAATGCCTGTGAAAAGAGTACAGAGGGTCAGGCTTAATATGCCGAGTATCAGGATCAGGGTGCCGCGATGAGATTCCAAACCGCCGCGGGCGGTTCCATGAGTGGTGGGGGTATTCATCGGTTATTTGCCGGTGAGGATTTTGTGGCAGGCTGACTTAAGTTGCTTCAAGTGCTGTGCGCCTTTGGCCTCGAGGTAGCAGCGGATCACCGGCTCGGTGCCGCTCGCGCGGAACGCCACCCACTCGCCTTCCGGCAGCAGGAACTTGAAGCCGTCGGTGGTGATGAACTGCTGCACGGCGAACCTCCCG
>QOAX01000025.1 GCA_003972865.1 Verrucomicrobiota bacterium
GGGAGGATCCCTCCTGGGCACCCAACTCGCGCACGCTCATGTTCACCCGCCGCTCTGGTAGAAAACGTTTTTTATCGGTACTTGACGTGCCCACCAAACGAGTCAAGACTTTGCCCCGCAGCTTTCAGGGCAACTGTACCCAAGCGGCTTGGAGCAAATAAAACAAGGCAGCTAACCTCAAGACCATGACCTCATTGAAACAAGTTGGATTGGTTCTGGCAGCCCTCATGGCAGCCACCTCGGCCGGGTGCAAAACCAAGCCCAAGAACATCACCCCCATCCCCGGCGGAAACGCCAACGTGGCTGGAACAGCCAATCTTTTGAATCGTGACAACGGTGGCAAGCTCAACAGTGGAGGCGACGTCGTCACGATCGACGAAACCGGCAACATCGGCCTGTCCGATCTCGGGGAATTCGAGAACATGCTGATGGATCGTGATGCCCTGGCTGCCCAGACCGTTTACTTTGAGCTGGATCGCTCTGAAATCCACCCGGACGACCTTGGCAAAGTGGAAGCCGTGGCCGGCATCCTGGCTCAGGACGCGCAAAACAAGGTGCTGATCGAGGGCCATTGCGACGAGCGCGGCACCGAGGAATACAACCGGGCGCTGGGAGAGCGCCGGGCGTTGAGCGTCCGCGACGCGCTGGCGGGCTTGGGAGTGAGCGCCGACCGGATTCGCACGATGAGCTTTGGCGAGGATCGCCCCGCCGACCCGGGTCTCGATGATGCCGCCTATTCGCGCAACCGACGCGGCGAATTTGTGCTGCTCAAGCCCAAGCTGGGGAGCTGATTTTCACCACCAACCCACCATAATGGAAGTTGGCCCTTTACATTTTGAAATAATAGGCTAGTCTTTCCGTCCTATTTGACGAGCTATGACAAATTACCTTCAATTGGCTTTTTCACCCGGGATGCCCGAAATCCTTCTGGTTTTAGCGGTAATCTTGATTTTTTTCGGTGCCAAGAAACTGCCCGAGCTGGCCAAGGGCATGGGTCAGGGGATCAAGGAATTCAAGAAAGCCACCCGTGACGTGAACAACGAACTGGAGCGGGCGATGGATGATCAACCCACTCACAGCCCACCGCCCTCCCCCAAGATTACCGACCAAAGCGCCAGCAACGAAACCAAGAAGGACACCTGATCGCACAGGTGAATCCGAGAGTGACTTGGCTCTAAACCATGTCCAAGGAACCCGAGGGAACTCCGGAGCCGGGTCAATCCACTCCCGACAGCCAAGCCAAAGCGTAAAGCTGTGAAGAAGAAGGCAGCCAAGAAGAAGGCAGCGCCTGGGCGTAAAGCTGTGAAGAAGAAGGCACCCAAGAAGAAGGCATCACTTGGGCGTAAAGCTGTGAAGAAGAAGGCAGCCAAGAAGAAGCACCCCAAGATCTCCCCAACACAGAAAACTCCGGAGCAGGAAGTTGCTCCCGAAAAGAGCGATGCTTCAGGCCAAGCGCCTGGCCAAGCGGACGGGGAACATCCCGAACCAAGCGGGGAGAATCAGGATCGGGACACCCTCCATCACGACGATCCCAACTACCTCGAGGATTCACAGCACGACGATCCGTATCACCACGACTACGAGCACGAGGATCACGACACCTATCACGCCCATCATGATGACCATTACCACCACGGGCATGAAGAGCGCCAGGAGGAACAACACGACGAACACGCAGTAACCGTGCCCGTGCCGGGTGGCGGCGGCTCCGATGGAAGTGATGACGGCGGGCCAACTGAACTTGACGAAAACGGCGAGGAATATGGCGGGCCGGTCAAGTCGTTCCTCGAGCACATGGAGGATTTGCGCTGGATGCTCATCCGCTGTGTGGCTTCAGTGTTTGTGGCAATGGTCGTCTGTCTCGCCGGCGCCCCCTACCTCGTCAAGACGCTGGCTGGGCCGCTGAACAAGGCCAAGCAGTCCCTCACCGAGAGCCGGGAAATCAGGCTGCTCGAGGAGCGCAAAAGCGAAATTCTCGTCCGGTTGACGGAAAAGGAAACATTTCGAATCCCGATCCAGACCGATCTCCTGGACGAAGCCCGCAATCAGCTCGGCCTACCCGACTCGATCGGGATTCCAGCGTTTCAACTCACCCCAGCGGTGGAGGACGGGAAACTGCAGTTGCTGCTTAAGCCCGACACGAATGCCGTCGCCGGTAGTGACATAGCCGCCCGGGCGGGGCCGGAGCTGAAAGCGATGGGGCCACTCAGCGCGTTCTTGGTGGCATTGCAGTTGGCGTTCTACGGCGGTATTATGTTGTCCTCACCATTCATCCTGTTTTTTATTGGCCAGTTCACTGTCCCGGCTCTGCGCAGAAAGGAGAAAAAATATCTCATCCGGGGGATCGTCGTGGGCAGCTTACTGTTCTTCAGCGGTGTGGCGTTCTGCTATTTTCTGGTGATGAAAATCGCGCTGAGCACCTCGGCGCTGTTTGCCAACTGGCTCACTTTCGGGGCCGACGTCTGGCGGGCGGAGGACTACATCAACTTTGTCTGCAAGTTCATGTTGGGCATGGGCATCGCGTTCGAGTTGCCGGTTGTGATACTGGTCCTGGTGAAGGTAGGCGTTCTCGATTACAAGAAATTATCGGCATTCCGAATGTATTGGGTGGTCATCAACCTTGTGCTCGCCTCCATCCTCACGCCCCCGGATTTGGTCACTCAGGTGCTCATGGCCCTGCCGATGCAGTTCTTTTACGAGTGCAGCGTCTTCATCGCCTGGATTTGGTATCGGCGCGACAGAAAAAAAGAGGCGCAACTCGCAAAAGAAGAGGCCGCAGCCGCTGGCACACCGCCCGATGAGCCGGAAAAATAGCGCCAAAAGGCTTTACACCGGCAACCTTTCGACTACGCTGCCGGTCGCTTTTTAACTGTTCCCATGAGATATTTCGCAAAAACAACCGCCGCTGTCGCCCTCATCGCCGTTTTCTCCGTGGGCTGTGCCGGACCCGAAAACAAGCTGGGACGTGGCCTCCGCAATTTCAGCGAGTTCACCCGTATGGGCGAATTCAGCCGTTCCGTCGAGCAAACCGCCCTCTGGGACGGCCCGCAACACGCCTACACCACCGGTGTCGTGCGTGGCCTGGGCCGCACCGTTGCCCGCACCGCCATCGGCTTCGCGGAGATCGTGACGTTTCCAATCCCCACCCCGGATTACGAGCCGTGGCTACGGGGTGCGACCGTCTTTCCGGATCCCTCTGTGGCCACGCTGGGTTATCCATGGGGCGGCCTGGTGATGCCGGACGACGCCCTGTTCCCGGCCAGTTACACACCCGGCCTGTGGGATGACGGTGTCTTTCACCCGAACACCGCCATCGGTTTCGGCGGCGGCGACGTGGCTCCGTTTCTGCCGGGCAGCCGCTTCAAGGTGTTTGACCACTGAGCCGCTGTTCAGCAATTTTCCCGGCGTCAACCCCGCGGTTGGCGCCTTTTTTGTGTTGTGAAACTCAGCCGCAAATCGCACTGCAAAATCAACCTGCTACTCAACGTCGTCGGCCAGAGCGACGACGGCTTTCACGAACTGGAAATGTTGATGCTGCCGGTGCCTATTTTTGACCGGCTCGACTTCGAGTTGGCCAATAGCGGCATCGGCCTGACCTGCAACCAACCGGGCATCCCCACCGATTCGGGCAATCTGGCTTGGCGCGCCGCAGAATCGTTTGCGTCCAAGGCCGGGATCACGGACGGCGTCCGCATCCACCTCGAAAAGACCATCCAGGCCGAGGGCGGCCTCGGCGGCGGCAGCGGCAACGCGGCAGCGACCCTCCTCGCGCTCAACGAACTCCACGGCCAAGCGCTTGGCCAAGCGACACTGCACGAGCTCGCCGCCGAACTCGGCAGCGATGTCCCGTTCTTCCTGCAAAGCCAAACGGCCGTGGCCAGGGGGCGCGGCGAAATGATCGAGCCGGTTGCGCCACTCGCGGCGCTCGACGGCAAGTCGCTGCTGCTCGTCCGCCCCGGCTTCGGTGTCCCGACGCCTTGGGCGTACCAGGCCTTGGCCAAGTTTCCCGAGGCGAAAAGCCGCCCGCCCGGCCAGGCGGACGAGCTGGCCAGGCGCTTGGCCAACGGCACGCTGACCGAGGCCGCCGACGCGTTTTACAACTCACTCGAGGCACCGGTCTTCAACAAGTTCCCGTTGCTGAAGTTGATGAGAGAACACGCCCTGGCCAACGGCGCGGAGGCCGCGCTCATGTGCGGCAGCGGCTCAACCATTTTCGCAATCTGCCCGGATGCCGCGACGGCAGAGTCGCTTAACCGGGCGACCGAGTCGGCGTTCGGCCAACAGTCACTCGTGCAGACTGCCTCGCTGCCAGGCGACTTCCCCAAAGTCAAAAGCACTACAGCCAGCCCTTGAAGATCAGCGCGGGCAGGGTGCGCCATTTCATGCGGCGGATTTTTTTTGGTGACGCTCCGAGGTAACGCGGGCGGCCGTCCACCGGCATTCCATCCGGACCGATGCGGATGCCTTTCTTTTTTATCCGCTCCTGAATTGAGCGCAGCAGTTCACCGGCCATCACCGCCGAGTGGTACTCGATGGCGACTTCCGTGTTCAACCGCTCGGAACGGGGGTCGATGTTGAACGAGCCGACCATGCCGATGCCGGCCTGCTCCAGGACCATGCTCTTGGTGTGCAGCGTCTCCATCCCCTCGCGGCCCGGTTCGCCAGCAAGCTCGATGATCTCCAGCCCGAGGGCAAGGTAATCCTCCTTTTCTCTCTGGTAAACAGCCTGGACGAGGAGGTTGTCGGTCGAGTTGAGGGAGTTGGTGAACACAATCACCCGGACGCCGCGCCGGATGGCATCGCCCAGAACGGTACGGGCCTTCTTCGTCAGGATGAGATACGGTGACTCAATCCAGATTGTCTCTCCCGGCCCGGCATTGTTCACCAGCTCGGCGATGTGGTACCCGGTGTGTTGGCCACGGGATTTCCTGCCGCTGGGATCGGCCAAAAAACGGATTTCATCCACCGGCCGCAGTCGCTGGTTCCAATCAATGGGGCTCGGCAATTGCACCACCCTTGGCTGCGACTGAAACTCCGCCCAAGCCCGGTCGAGCGCCGCCTTGGCCGTATCAATGTCGCGCCGGAGGATGGCCCGGTACACCGGCGGGGTGGGCCGTCGGCGGCTGGCCGTGAGGCGCTTGGGCGCGTCATCGGGCCGGATGAGGCAGCGGTATTTGCCAACCCACATCGGCTTCACCTTCGGCCCGTTCCAGAGCGTCATGAAGTGCGCGTTTGCCTGTGTAGCAGTTTCGCCCTCGACGAGGATGTCCCGGTCGATCCGGTTGCGATACGCCGTGTCGCCCTCCTTCCGGTACCGGCTCAGCCCGAAATAGGAGTTGTCGATGTTGCGTCCGCCGGTGATCAGCCTGTGGCCGTCCGCGATGAAAAGCTTGTCGTGCAAACGCCGGTTGAACCGAAACGGCTTCAGTGGGTCGAACGGGTGAAACACCCGGATCTCCACGCCTTCCCGGACCAGGTGCGCGCCGAGGTGCGAGGGAATACTGTTAAAAAGAGCATCAACCATTAGGCGCACCTTGACGCCGCGCCGGGCCGTTTCGCGCAGCAGCGCGAAGCCACGCATCGTGAAATCGTCCTCCTCCCCGCCCACGTAAAAGTAGGAGATATTCAGTTCACGCCGGGCCCCAATGGCGAGATCGTACCGGGATTGCGCGGCGTCCGCCGGGCCATTGATCAGGCAAACACGGTCGGCCCCTGTCAACGGGAGGGCAACTGTCAGCAGAACGCAACACGCGAACAGGAGCTTGGCCAGGCGATTCATCGGTGGCGATTGTGTAACCGCAGAACCACCAAATGACAACGATTTCCGCTTGCAAGCGGATGATAAGACTTGCATGGCCCATTGCGAAATGGCATCATTCCTGTCGTTCCAAACTTGAATTCACCATGAAAATTTTCATGCACTTCACTCGTTGTATCCGTTCGACCCGTCGCTTGGCCAGGGCGACAGGTTTGAGTCTCGGCTTGGCCATGGCGGCCAACGTCGTCGCCGATCCGGCCAAGATCACCTCCCAGCCAAGCGATCTCTCGGCGGAGGCGGGCACGGCGGCCAGCTTCTCGGCTGAGGTGTCCGGCAGCCCGAACACCTATCGCTGGCACCGCGCCAACGGCGGCGGCGGCGCGCTGGGTTTCGCGGGCGGCAACCGGTACGTCTCGGTGCCGATCGACGTGCCGGAGACGGAGTACACGGTGGAGTTCTGGTTCCGCACGGAGGATCCCAACGCGGGTTTATTCTGCGTGGTGGATGCCAATCTTGGTGGAGGTGGCCACGACCGCCATTTGCACCTCACCGGGGGCAACATCCGTGTCCGCACCTGGAGCGGTCCGGGCATCGAAGTATCCGATGGACTGAACCTGGCCGACGGAAAGTGGCACCACATTGCACACGTGATCAGCTACGATCTTGGCGGGCAGTTCGTCTACGTGGACGGCGAACTGGTGATCGAAGGAATCAAGGACATGTCCGACTTCGACTGGCAGTTGCACATCAACATCGGTTTCTCCAACGACGCCGCCAGCCAGTATCTCAACGGACAGATCGATGAGCTTCGCATTTGGGATTACGCACTCGAGCAGGAGGAAATCCAGGCACGGATGAACAAGCCACTCAACGGCGACGAGGATTGGCTGCTTGCCTATTACAACTTTGACCAAACCGAGGGTGACACGCTGACCGACCTGAGCGGCAACGAGTATGATGGCACGCTGATTAATTTTGCGGGGAGCGGCTGGACATCCTCGACCGCACGGCTTGGGGTGGAATCCGCCTTAACCGACGGAGGCGGCATTACCGGCGCCGACTCGACCGAATTAAAGTTTGTCAGCTTGGCCAAGAGCGACGAGGACACATACCACCTTCGCGTGAGCAACCCCGCCGGCGACGTCGCGAGCAACAAGGTCAAGCTGACGGTCACTGCCGAGACGGTTCCGCCGACCCTGTTGTCCCACGGCGCACTGGTAACTGAGGATGAGTACACAGAGGTCGCCGTACGCTTTGATGAGGCATTGCACCCGGACACAGCGGGCGATGCAGGCAACTACTCGATCGCCGGGGCCGATGTGGTGGATGTGATTGTACAGGACAGCGGCGACGGGGTGTTGCTTGATGTCGAGGGCCTGGACGTTGGCGACTACCAGCTCAACGTCTCAGGGGTGACGGATCTTGCCGGGAACAAGATGGCCCCCTCCAAGACCCCGGGAGGCTTCATCTCTCTGCAGGTGTTGAACATCGGTGATGTTGACCCCACCGGTGTGGCGCACAATTTCGGCGATGAAATCGAGGTGATCGCCGGGGGGTTTGACATTTGGTCCAACGCCG
>QOAX01000119.1 GCA_003972865.1 Verrucomicrobiota bacterium
CCGTGCGTCACCAGCGACTACTTGCCGACGATTCTCGGCTTGCTCGAAGCCAAGCCGGTCAGCGACCGGCCGATCGATGGCATGAGTTTGGTGCCGCTGCTCGACGGAAACCTGGCCAAGCGCGGCCAGCCGATCGGCTTCGAGTCGAAGGGGCAGCTTGCCTGGATCGGTGACCGGTACAAACTTTACCGCAAAGGCGGAGCGGCCGAGTTCAAGCTGTTCGATCTCGTCGCCGATCCGTCCGAGAAGAACGACTTGGCCAAGGCCAAGCCGCGCTTGGCCAAGCGCCTGGCCGGCGAGCTGGCGGCGTGGCGCGCCTCCTGCCAGGCGAGTGCAGCCGGAAAGGATTACTGACGGTGCACCGCCGCCGCCCAAAACGCCGTTGGCTGCGTTGGCTGCTGCTGTTGGCGGTGCTCGATGCCGCGGTGTTTTACTGGTGGTGGAGCAACCAGGCGGAGCGGCGTTACAACGGCATCATCCGGGACACAGCCGAGGAGTTCGGCATCGAGTACGCGCTCATCAAGGCGGTGATCTGGCAGGAGAGCCGTTTCCGGGAGGACGCCATCGGCGATGCCGGCGAGATCGGCCTGATGCAGTTGATGGAGTTGGCCGCGTTCGAGTGGGCCGACGACCACGGCGTGCACGACTTCGAGCACTCGCACGTGTACGACCCGCGCACGAACATCCTCGCCGGCACGTACTATCTCAAAACGCGGCTCGACCGTTATCGGCACACCGATAATCCGCTGCCGTACGCCCTAGCCGACTATAACGCCGGCCGTGCCAGGGTGGTTCGCTGGGCCAAGGAGGTAGCCCGCACCAACAGCGCCGCCTTCCTCCAGAACATCGACTTCCCCTCGACGCGACGATACATTGACCAAGTGACCCGCCGCCGCAATCATTATCAGTAATAATCGGCCCTCTTGCCGGCTTGGCCAAGCTTGGGTAAACTGTGTGCGTGCTGGTTGACTTCACAAAAATGAATGGGGCCGGGAACGATTTCGTGCTGATCGACAACCGCGAACTTGGCCTCGAGTTGACCCCGGAACAGATTCGGAAAATCTGCCATCGCCAACGCGGCGTCGGCGCGGACGGCGTGCTGCTGTTGCGCTTGGCCAGGGGCGATGCTGATCTGGGCTGGGACTTCTTCAACAGCGACGGCAGCGAGGCGGAGATGTGCGGCAATGGGGCGCGCTGTTTTGCGCGGTTCGCCCAGCGCCACCTCGGCGAGCGAGAGTCGATTTCGTTCGAAACACTCGCTGGCGTGATCGAGTCGCGGCTCAGCGGCGAGAGTGTCACGGTCGGCCTCACGCCGCCGGTGGACTTGCGCGTCGGCGAGCGCATCGGCACGGCCAGCGGCGAGCTGGAGATTCACTCGGTGAACACCGGCGTGCCACACGCTGTGTTGTTCGTCGAGGACGCCGACGAGGCGATGGTCTCCGAGCTGGGCCACGAGATTCGGCACCACGAACATTACGCGCCGGCCGGCACGAATGTGAACTTTGTTCAGCTCACCGGCGACGGCTCGATCCGCGTGCGCACTTACGAGCGCGGCGTCGGCGAAACGCTTGCGTGCGGCACCGGCGTTGTGGCATCGGCACTGATCACCGCCAAGCTGCACGGTGCCGGCTCGCCGGTTCGCGTGCGTGTGCTCGGCGGCGACGACTTGGACGTGGCGTTCGAGGCGGACGGCGACTCGTTCGCCAACATGCAACTCACCGGCCCGGCGGAGTTCGTTTTCAGCGGCCAGATCGAAATCTAAAGCGCCACCGCACAGCTGAGCATGGAACAGCCTCAACCCATCTGCATGCAGTTCTGCCAAACATGGCACGGGGCATGGAGCGAGTGCATCCAGGAGGACGACCGCCGGATGTGCTGCCTGCCGGCCGTGGAACAAGTGCTCGACGCGGCAGTGGCCTTTCTCCGCGACAAGGCAAAGCTATGACGCCGCTTGGCCAAGCGCTCGGCCCACAAAAAAAGGCCCCCACCCTGGGAGCCTGTTTTACGCTTGAATCGTTTGTGGCGCGTTACTCCTTCTTCTCTTTTTTGCGCTTCATCTCGAAGCTGAACGAGGAAAAGTCTCCCACTGCTCCGGCGGCGTCGACCTCGAAAATTTGGGCTTCTATGTTGTTCTCGTCGATCTTGCGAAACGCGACTGCCATACGCCGGGATTCACCCGAGTCGGACTTGCTTTCGGTCTTGAGCATCGGCATGTCGCCTTTCGGCCCCCAAGTACCCTCGCTTTTCCGGCCCTTGCTGTCGTAGGAGATTTGCTCGATCTCGCCCGAGTCCGGGTTCACGCCAATCAAGCCGAAGGACTCGCTGTCGCCCGTCTTCAAGTGTGAGGAAATCACACGATCCTTCAAGGCCCACTTGTAGGTGAGTGTCAACGTATAGCTATCCATCTCGGCCGTCCACGTGCCAATCAGCCAGCCTGTTTCCGCCTCGGCGATCTTGTCCGCGAGCGACACTTGGGCCTGCACGCTCAACGCCATTCCAACGATGGCCAATGTTGTCAGTAACTTTTTCATGATAATCTGGTTCATTTGAATGCGGTAACCGACGGGAAAAGCCTTGGCGCTCCGGTCGGGCCGGTCAAATTGACCGCTTGGCCAAGCCCGCGCAAGCCAAAACAACGAGAGCCAAGTCCGCTCCGCGGCACTGGGCGACCTTGACTTTCGCGGGTCGAATACGAAGGTTCAGCCCCGACGTGAGGGCATTGGCCAGAATATTCAAGAGACCCAGCGGGCGGATGGCAGAGAGGCGCGAATACGCCCCCACGGACGATGTCATCGACAAGATTGTCAGACTGGCGTCGGAAACGACCGGCAAGCCGGCTGATCTCAGTTCTATCACGGGAGACAAAAAACCGGGCAGGCACACGACAGGCACGTTCGATGCAGTGGCGTTTCAGCGGACAAAACTGGCCAAGCGCTTGGCCAAGCAGCCGCTCCCCGGCGACAGCCCGGCGTGGTTCGACCACCAACTCCCGGTGAGTTAGCCGCTACCGGCTGCGGCCGTTGGCCCGGATCGCCTCGAGTTTCCTTGTCAGCTTCCCGACCAAGTCCGGCTTGGCCTTGGCCAAGTCGTTGCGCTCGCCCAGATCGCTCGACAGGTCGAACAGCCGGAACGGCTTACCGAACGGCTTGCCCTTGGGCGCCTCGCGTCCGCCGGAGCCGTTGCCGGCAACCAGTTTCCATTTGCCGCTGCGCAACGCAAACATGCCACCCGCGCTGTGGTTGATCACCGGCGCACGCGGCTTGGCCCAGTCGCCGCCTCGGAACAAAGGCAGCCAACTGAAGCTGTCCTCCGCCGCGCCGCCCGGCAGCTCGGCCCCGGCGATCTCGGCGCAGGTGGCAAACAGATCGACGTGCGCGGTGGTGCGTTCGCATTTCGAACCGGGCTCAATCACCCCCGGCCAACGCACAAAAAACGGCACCCGATGGCCGGCCTCCCACACGTCCGCCTTGGTGCCACGCAGGTCGCCGTTGGCGGTGTGATGCGTTTCGTTGTACGCCTGGATCGTCGGGTCGCTGAGGTGATCCTCTTTTTCCTCAGCGGCGCCGCGGCGCATGAACGAGCCGTTGTCGCTCGTGAAAATCAGCAACGTATTTTTCTCGATGTCAGCCTCGCGGATGGCGGTCATCACTTGGCCCACCGTCCAGTCCACCTGCATCACGAAATCGCCGTACAAGCCAAGCCCTGACTTGCCGATGAAACGCGGATGCGGCTGCACCGGCTTGTGCGGTGCGGTCAGCGGAAAGTAGAGGAAAAACGGCTGATCTTTTTTGGCGCGTTGTTTGATCACGCCGGTCGCCTTGCGCGTGAGGTCATCGAGGCAGTCATCCATCACCAGACCGGGCTGGCGCGGGCCGCGACGCAGAAAACCGGGGAACTTGACCGCCGGCTGGTCGATGGTCGGCAGCTCGATGATTCTGCCATTCTCGATGTACACATACGGCGGGAAGTCGAGCGACGCCGGAATGATGTGCGAGTCATCGAAACCGTGTTTGTTCGGCCCGTCGGTGACCGGCTTGGCGTAGTCGATCTGTCCGTCGGCACCCTTTTGGAAGCCAAGCCCCAAGTGCCACTTGCCGACGACACTGGTGTGGTAGCCCTCGGCGCGCAACATACCGGCGACCGTCAACCGGCCGGGCTCAAGCAGTGGCGCACTGTAGCCATTGAGCACCCCGCGCTTCAGCCTCGAGCGCCAGCAGTACCGGCCAGTGAGCGTGCCGTAGCGCGTGGGCGTGCAGACCGCTGACGGCGAGTGGGCGTCGGTGAAGGTCATGCCCTGACTGGCCAAGCGATTGAGATTCGGCGTCGGCACCTTGGAGCGGGAGTTGAGCGCCTGCACATCGCCGTAGCCCATGTCGTCGGCGAGCACGAACACAATATTTGGCTTGGCTGCAACCACCGCGTGGCCAAGCGTCGCCGCCAAAACCGCCGCGACGACTCCGTTGGCCAAGCGAAGCGAAGCGACTCGATACACATCGTTTTGTTTCATGAAGGCGGAAAGCCTACGGACAGTTGATGCGTTGGCCAAGCCGCTCCTCAATCGGGGAATATTCCCCAGCCAGCCCCACTGGAATTGGGGAATGTCACCAAAGAAGACATTCAACTGCCAATTGTCCAAACGGGCGATAAAGACTTAACCACCTGATTTTGTGGAATTTAAAAAAATGAACACAGTTGGCACGCAGACTGCATTACGATTGGGTACATGGCGAGGGGGTCTCGTCAATTTAACAAAAACTGAATAACAAAAACTGAAAGGAAACTGATTATGAAAATTAAAACACTACTGATTGTGAGTGCCATCGGCATCGCGTTGGCAACGCCGGAGTCATTGCAGGCACAGGCGAATCCAAAGCCGGTCAAGCCGGATGTTGGAGATGTCAAGGATGACGCCAAGGAGGGTGGCAAGGAACGCCCGAAATTCGATGTCGCAAAAATCAAGGAGCGCCTCAAGGCCGCCTTCGACAAGCGCAAAAAGAAACGTGGCGACGCCAAGAAGAAAGGTCTCAATGTAGGTGGCAAAAAGGGTCCCAAGGGTGGCGGTGCGTTCGGGAAACTGGTTCGCGATGACGAGAAAGTCAAAGAACTTCGGGAATCCTTCAAAGCAGCCGCAAAGGAACAACACGAAAATGTCAAAGGTCTGCACAAACAGCTAAAGGATGCCTCCGATGAGGATAAGGATGGCCTGCGCGAGCAGCTTAAAGGCCTGCGAACAGAATGGGTTGAGAATATGAAGAGCAACCGCGAGGAGTGGCGCGCTCGAATCAAGGAGATTCGCGAGGAATTCAAGAACAAGCGTGACGAAGTCATCGACGCCAACGACGACGATGGTGACGACGGTGGCGGCGAATAAGCCCAAACAAGTTGACACTTCACGACAGGCAGCAGAAACGCTGCCTGTTTTTTTTGATCGCTTGGCCAAGCGCAAAGTTCCGGCTTGCAACAGGACGGAGACTGAACGACCAACTTCGCCAACGGCCATGGCCGACGACTTTTCAGACAGCGCACTTGTCCTGCTGGCGCACGGCTCGACACGAAACGCCGGCTCGGCGAAGCCGGCACGCCAGCACGCCGCTGAACTGCGTTCGCGTGGATTGTTCGCCGAGGTGCGGGAGGGGTTCCTCAAGCAGCAACCCGGCGTGGGCGGCGTGCTGCGCGGCATTACGGCCCGGCGTGTCTTCATCGTGCCGCTGTTCGTCAGCGAAGGTTATTTCACGGAGGAAGTGCTGCCCCTCGAACTTGGCTTCCGGACGAAAGATGACAAGTCGTTCGGGCGCGTCCGCCAAAACGGCGGGCAGACGCTGTACTACTGCGGCGCAGTCGGCACGCACGCGAGCATGACCGGCGCGTTGCTGGCCCGCGCCAGGGGGGTCGTGGAGAAGCACCCCTTCCCCCGCCTGCCATCCGTGCAGGACACAACGCTGTTTATCGCCGGGCATGGCACGGCCAAAAATGAAAACTCGCGTATGGCCATCGAACAGCAGGCGGCATTGATTCGGGCCAAGCGTGAGTACGCCGATGTGCGGGCGGTGTTTCTCGAGGAGGAGCCACGCGTTGAATCGTGCTACGAATTGGCCACCACAAGGAACATCGTTATCGTGCCGTTTTTCATCAGCGACGGCCTGCACTCGTGCGAGGACATCCCGGTAAAGCTGGGCGAACCGGAAAAAAGGGTGCAACAGCGCCTGACCAACGGCCAGCCGACCTGGGTGAACCCCACCGAGCGCAACGGCAAACGCGTCTGGTACTCGGCCAGCATCGGCACCGAGCCGTTCATCGCGGAGGTGATTCTGGAGCGAGTGCGCGAGGCGTCCGCTGGGAGATGATCAGCCGATCTGGTGGCAGAACATCCCGTCTCGCAGCTTGGGCTCAAACCAAGTGCTCTTCGGCGGCATGATGCCGCCACCGTCAGCGATGCTCATCAGATCCTCGATGCCCGTCGGGTACATGGAAAACGCGCAGGCGAATTCCCCGCTGTCCACCAGCTTCTCCAGTTCGCCCGTGCCGCGGATGCCGCCGATGAAGGCGATGCGTTTGCCGCGGCGCGGATCGTCGATACCCAGCAGCGGCGCCAAGGCGTGATCCTGCAGGATGCTGACGTCGAGTTGCTTGATCGGATCGTCCGGGTCAATCGAGCTTTCTTTCGGGCGCAGCGTCTGCCATTTGCCCTCGAGGTAGAGGCAGATTTCGTGTTTGACATTTGGCTCGGCTTGGCCGCTTTCCTTGATGCTGAACGCATGGCCAAGCGCAGCGAGGAACTCCTCCGGTGATTGGCCGTTTAAATCGCGCACGGCACGGTTGTAGGCCAGGATTTGCACCTGGTCGTGCGGGAAAAGCACGGTCAAAAACAGATCGCTGCTTCCGCTGCCGGATCGGCGGTTGGCCACCCGCGATGCTGCGGCGCTGCGGTGATGCCCGTCGGCGATGTAGAGGCTCGGGATTGAATCGAACCGACTCGCGATGAACTGAGTGTCCTCTTCCGATGCCACCGTCCACGACGTGTGCTGCACGCTGTCGGGCGCGGTGAAGTCGTGTTCCGGCTCGCCGCTGGCGATGCGACCGAACAACTCGCCCAGCCCGGCATCGGCCGGGTAGGCCAAAAACACCGGGCCGGTCTGTGCGTCTAGCGCCTCGAGGTGGGCGACGCGGTCGTCCTCTTTTTCGGGCCGTGTGAACTCGTGCCTGCGGATGGTGTTGTCGCAGTACTCGGCACAACTCGCCACCGCCACGAGGCCAAGCTGTCGATGCTCTCCCATGATTTGCCGGTAGAGGTGATAGTGAGCTTGGC
>QOAX01000211.1 GCA_003972865.1 Verrucomicrobiota bacterium
AATGTCTATTCAAAACACCCTGAAGTTGTGCGCGAACTTGAAAGCATCTTGCAAAGATACAAGTCTATAATTCCATCCACAAAGCGTCTAGGTTGGATTAATATCAATCAATGATGAAACGCATATCGAGTTCCGCCGACCTCCTCCGAAAACACGGCGGCAAGACGGCTGCTGAATTGAAAGCTGAAGGGAAATGAAACACCTCCTACTCACAACAATCGCAGCCGGGGTTATGGTGGGGTGTGGGAAGGCGCAGTGCTCCAAAACGCTTAAGTAAAAACAATGCGAGTATTGATTCTCCTGTTAGGCCTTTCATTAGCGTCCAACCCTGCCTTCGCAGGCGGGGAAAAGCCCAACATTGTCTTCATTCTTGCTGACGATCTTGGCATAGGTGATGTGGGCTGTTACGGAGGTGAACGTTGTCTGATAGACACGCCGAACATCGATGCTCTAGCGGCTGGTGGATTACG
Source organism: Verrucomicrobiota bacterium (assembly GCA_003972865.1). Lineage (GTDB taxonomy): Bacteria > Verrucomicrobiota > Verrucomicrobiia > Limisphaerales > UBA1096 > UBA1096. The sequence continues at coordinate 471 of QOAX01000211.1, forward strand.
TTTCACGGATGCACACGTCAACGCTTCGGTCTGCGGACCCACGCGGCGGGCGATCATGACGGGGCGTTACAACTGGCGTTTTGGGGCCACGGTGAACCATGGGCCATGGGGGTTTTGTGGTCCTCGTCCGAATACGGAGAAGTCGACACTTGGCAAACTGCTCAAGCGATCCGGTTATCGGACGGGGTACGTAGGGAAATGGCATCTCGGCACGACCATGGTCACGCTGGATGGCAAGAAACAGGGATTAACCAATGTCGATTTCACTAAACCCCTGAAACACGGACCGGTGCAATTTGGGTTCGATGAAAGCTTCATCCTTCCCGGATCGCTGGATATGTATCCTTACGCCTTCGCGCGAAACAACGTCTGGCAGGGCGAAATCACGGCGCAAAAAGGATGGAGTGCTTTTAATCGGGTGGGGCCAGCGGAGAAGGATTTCGAGGATCACAAGGTGTTAGAAACGTTTTACACCGAAACGGAGTCCTTCATAGCGAAGCAGAAAAAGGACAATCCCTTCTTTCTCTTCCTTGCACTCACTGCTCCTCACACGCCGACGAGTCCCGGAGTCGATTGGCGGGGTAAAAGTAAACTGGGCATTTACGGCGATTTCGTTATGGAAGTCGACCACTCCATCGAACGGGTGATAAAGGCGCTGAAGAAAAAAGGGCTGGAGCAGAATACGCTTATCCTGTTTTCGTCCGATCACGGTCCGGCTCCTTATGCGGGGAATATTCTGAAAGCAACGCCCGCACAGATTCAGCAATTGGAAGCCAAAGGGCATTATCCCAGTGGACCCCACCGGGGTTACAAGTTTTCTGTCTATGAAGGAGGCTTGCGTGTGCCGCTGATCGCCCGGTGGCCCGGGGTGATTGCCGAAGGAGAAACCTGCGATGCCTTGATCGGCCTGAATGATTTCATGGCGACCTTCGCGAAGCTGACCGATACGAAACTCGAGAACCATGAAGCACCCGACTCGATCAGTTTCGCCAAACTCTTGCGCAAACCAAAAGCCAGGGGAACGCGGCAAAACCTTGTTATGCAATCCGTGGTATCATTTGCCATGCGTGACGGCAATTGGAAGCTCTGCCTTTGCCCCGGGGCCGGCACTCCTTCCGGCCAAGTCAACTCCAAAGGCAATGATCCCTCGCCAGATGATGCTTGGCAGAAAGCGTTGGATCAATTCGAAGGTATGCCGAAGGAAACGGACCTTCTCAATGCGCCTTTTGTTCAACTGTTCAACCTCGCCAACGATCTGCACGAGGACAAGAACCTCGCGGCGCAGCATCCAGATCGTGTCTTGCAAATGGTCGCGCAGCTGAAAGAGCAGATCGAAAACGGTCGTAGTACGCCTGGGCCAAAACTGAATAACGACAAGAAAGTTCGAATCGTCAATACCAAGGACAAACGCCTGCCCGCCTTTGTACGCGAATGGTTAACCAAATCACGCGAAAAGGCGCAAACACGGCGGCAAGAGGGGTGAAGAATTGAAAGCTGAAGGGAAATGAAACACCTCCTACTCACAACAATCGCAGTCACCTCGCTGGTGGCCACAACCGCCTTCGCTGATCCAATTCACGATGCTGTCAATCGCGGCGACCTTGCAGGTGTCCAAGCGGAATTGGATAAAGGTGCTAATGTGAATGCGAAGATGTGGAGAAGGACTCCTTTACATAGTGCGACTGCAGGAGGTCACACGGAAATCGCTGAACTACTAATCGACAATGGTGCGGATGTGAATGCGAATGAAGATTATGGATGGACTCCATTGCATCTTGCAGCCAAGTATGGTCACAGGGAAGTCGCTGAACTGCTAATCGCTAAAGGTGCTGATATGAATGCGAAGAAGAAGGATGGATGGACTCCTTTGCATCTTGCGGCTTTGTACGGCCACACGGAAATCGTCGAACTACTCATCGCCAAAGATGCGAATGTGAATGCGAAGAATGTTGGTGGAGGCACTCCTTTGCATGAGGCGGCTGGTTGGGGTCACAAGGAAATCGTCGAACTGCTTATTGCCAGAGGTGTGGATGTGAATGCAAAGAGTGAATGGGGAGATACACCGCTAGATTGGGCCGCATCGGTAGATGAAGAGGACCCACCCGAAACTAAAGCTGCAAAGAGAGAAATCGCCGACTTCCTACGCAAACACGGCGGCAAGACGGGTGCAGAATTGAAGGCACTGATGCCTCGCCTGGTGCAGCATGGGCGGTTTGCGTTCAGCTTTGTTGCGAAGAAGGGAAAGGTCTACGAGGTTCAGGATTCGTTTGATCTGCTGAACTGGGAAGTGATCAAGACCTACACCGGGACAGGTTCCTCGGTTCGGTTTGATGAAGAGAGGGACCACGATCCCCCGAAATGGTTCTACCGTGTGAGGGTGGTTGAGTGACCTCCTCCGCAAACACGGCGGCAAGACGGGTGAAGAATTGAAAGCTGAAGGGAAATAGCGAGATGAATCAGGCTTCGTCGGCACACATTGCTGATAGGGTTAAGACGAAGTGCCAGGCTGGTTTTGTCCAGTGTAAATGCATGCAAAAAAGTCAGCGCTGATTCGAGGTATATTTTGTTTTTGTAAAAGACCAGCGGATCAATTCCTGACGATCCTTGATCAGGATTCCGTTTTTAAGAAGGACTGGCGCAGACCAAGTTGGGCGATCAGCCACTTTGTATTCCGCGACCTTTTTCGACTCGGCTCCCTTGGCTTCGATGATTTGCAATTGGCCATGGTCGAGCAGGGCAACGATATACCCGGGGATGGAGAGAAACGCCACGTTTTGACCCACACGACTAGGGCCCTGCCAAATGATGTTGCCGGACTCGGTGTCGATACAGAAAAGCCGGCCCAAACTATGATGGGTCATGCCGTAAAGTTGCCCGTTGTTGATGACAGCTGTGCTCATATCAAGGGAGGCGCGTTTTTGGTGCCATTTCTCGGTGACTACCCATTTACCATCTTTAATATGTGGATGAACACTTCGCGTGCCACGGTTTTCGCCGCCCACCAAAACGTGCCCGTTGTGGATCGTCGGAGTCGGCATGTTTTGATTCGATCCCCGGTGAGGCAGGTGGTACTTCCAGAGGAGTTGGCCGGACTGGATTTCGACTCCAAGTAGATCCTCGTGGTTCCATTCGACGATTTGTCGTACGCCTCCAAACTCAGCGAATAGTGGCGAAGCATAGGCGGCTCCGTCTTTACCATGCCGCCAGATTTCTCTTCCCGTTTCTACATCAAGCGCTGCAAGGAAACCCTTCTCGTCATCGCCAAAGTGAACATAGAGCCGATCATTAATTACGAGGGGCGAGGTAGCCACACCCCAATATGGATGAGGGCGTTTGCCAAACTTAGAGCGATGATCGACTGTCCAAAGTCGAGTTCCTGACTTGCCGTCCCAGGCGGAAAGAATACCGGTTATCCCCATGGTGAACAAACGACTATTCGCGAGAGTGGGATTTGATTTCGGCCCCTTGCCGTGAGACTCGGCACCGCCACCTATCTTGAAAGGAACCGAGTAGTGGTTGCGCCACTTTGTTTTGCCGGTTTCCAGGTTGAGACACCAAATAGCTTCATCATCCTTTTGGCGTGTGTGAAGATAAATAAGCCCGTCATTGACAACTGGAGAGCCATAGCCGTCGCCGACGTTTACCTTCCAATCCTGCTTAAGTTGCTTGGGCCATTTTTTGGGCGGTTCAAAATAGGAGACCCAGCCATTGCGATTGGGCCCCAGCCATTCTGGCCAAGCAACATCTGCCAGGCTTCTCGACGAGGCTGAAATGAAACCGATAACAACTGCAAAAAGTAGTATGAGTCGCATTATTCAAAGAATACGGGTTGAAATTAGGTGAAACCATCGCTTCCGACGAGTCCCAAACAGTACCGGTATCATCAATGTCAAATTGAATCCTCTGCAAATTCAGTGGCAAGGTAGATGAAGAATTGAAAGCTGCTGGCAACTAAACCAACCCGCTCCACCACTTGAACGCCGCAGGGTTCTGGTTCAACGGCACCAGTTAAGACAGCTTGAAAACTACGCTTATCAGGATGACAGTTGGCTCACCATGAAACCAATACTCGTTTCAATTGTCGCAGCCGTGCTGTTGTTGGGGTTTGCGCTTGAATTGAATGCCAAGGAGAAGTCGACCAATTTTGTCATCTTTCTCACCGACGACCTCGGTTGGGGTGATTTGGGTGTTCAGGGTCATCCCTTGATCAAGACGCCGAATCTAGACCAGTTCGCTAAAGAAGGCGTGCGGCTTACCCAATGTTATGCGGCCTGCGGGGTTTGTTCGCCTTCGCGTTCCTCCATTCTCACCGGCCGTACCCCTTACCGCAACGGGGTGTGGCGCTGGATTCCCTCAGGGCATCGTGTGCACCTACGCACCAGCGAGATCACCATCCCGAAGCTTTTGAAAGAAAAAGGCTACACGACCTGTCACACGGGCAAATGGCACTTGAACGGATTTTTTAATGACCCGCGCCAGCCACAACCCAATAACCACGGTTACGATTGGTGGATGGCTACGCAGAACAACGCCGCTCCGAATCACATCAACCCAAAAAACTTTGTGCGTAACGGCAAGGCGGTGGGCGAGATCAAGGGAGCTTCGGCGGTGATCGTCGTGCAGGAAGCCATCATCTGGCTGCGTGAGCATCGCGACAAGTCCAAGCCTTTTTTCATCACGGTATGGACGCATGAACCGCACCTGCCAATTGAATCGGCGCCTGAGTTCATGAAGCCTTACGCGAATATTGATGATGAGGGAATCCGGCAGCACCACGGTAATGTCACCCAGTTGGATCATGCCTTTGGTTTGCTAATGAAAGAACTCGATCAACAGAGCCTGGCTGAGGATACCTTCGTCTTTTTTACCTCGGATAACGGACCTGAGGGGGCGGGGACCAAAGGCCGTACACGCGGTTCGACTGGAGGCCTACGTGGACGAAAGCGCTGGAGTCATGAAGGAGGTATTCGCGTGCCGGGTATTGCCCGTTGGCCCAACCACATTAAGCCCGGGACCACGAGCAGTGTGCCGGTGATTGGGTCCGACCTTTTCTCCACCATATTGGCCATTGTTGGTGCGGACCTGCCCAAGGATCGGGTGATTGACGGGGTGGACATGCGGCCGGCTTTGGCCGGTAAACCGCTGGAACGGCCTGTGCCGCTTTACTGGCGGAATCACTTGGCGCCAACAGACAACCACGTGGCTCTGCGTATTGGCGAGTGGAAGATTGTGGGGGATAAGGCCCTCGAGAAATTTCAGCTCTATAAGATCGAGGAGGATTGGAAGGAGGAGAAGGATTTGGCGGCCAAGATGCCCGAAAAGCTTGCCTCCATGAAAGCCGCGCTACTGAAGGTGCATGGTGAAGTTGAAAAGGAAGGCCCATCAGAATGGTGGCTTAATGAGCCGCCGCGAAAACGCGGCAAACGCGCGGCGGCAAGACGGGTGAAGAATTGAAAGCTGAAGGAAAGGAATGAAAACGAAACCAAGCCGGGCGTTTACTCTTATTGAATTGTTGGTCGTCATTGCCATCATCGCCATTCTGGCCTCGATGTTATTACCAGCCTTGAGTCATGCCAAACTAAGGGTTAAGGGGATCAAGTGTGTCTCCAATCTCAAACAACTTGGTCTAGCCCACAAATTATACACGAATGAGACGGGAAGCATGTTGCCGTTTGAATCACCAACCCGCAACTACGTCTGGTTAGATCAGTTGAGCAAAAACTACTCCAAGATCGACGAGATACGACTTTGCCCCGTGGCTCCCGTCGATCAGTCGAAACTCGGATCAGAAGGAACAGCGACGAGAGCGTGGTCGAACAAAGGAATAAACGGGCGCACAGGCAAACCATGGACAGGCAGCTATGGTTTGAATGGATGGACTTATGCCGGTGATTGGCCTCAAAGCTGGGTAACACAGCACGGGATGGCCAGAGATCTGGCCTTCCTGAAAGACAGTGATGTCCGATCCTCCTCCGGCACGCCGCTATTCTGTGATGCCATGTGGCGCAACCAATGGCCCATGATTAAGCAGAGACCAGCTTCAAGTCTGTCCAAAGGCAGCACAGAAAATGCCGGTTTTTCTCGGATAACCCTCACCCGGCATGGGGGCGTCTCGCCAGGTGAGGAGTTCCGCCCATCAAGCAAAAACCGGATGATGCCGGGTGCCATCAATGTCGTGTTTTCAGACGGGCATGCTGAACCCATCCAATTGAATGACCTTTGGTCGTTAAAGTGGCATCAAAAGTATGGGGATCGATGATAATTTTCGCGCAATGAAACACCTCCTAATCACAACAATCGCAGCTGTGCTGTTGGTGGGGTGTGGTAAGGTGCAACAGTCGGCTTCTCCAGAAGGAACGAAAACTGTTGAAGTTGCCACTGCACAGCCAGAACCTGATATCGAACGCAAGAAATTGTGGGCCAAATCCTACTTGAACCAGAAAGCCCCCGAATTGATTGTTGAAAAATGGTTAAGTGAAAAGCCCGAATGGAAGGGCAAGTTTTTGCTGGTTGATTTTTGGGCAACCTGGTGCGGCCCGTGCCTCAAGGCGATTCCGGAACTGAATCGATTCCATGAACAATTTGGAAAACAGATGGTTGTTGTTGGACTATCTGATGAGCAGGCGAGCAAGGTCGCTTCAATGAAGCAACCCCACATCGAATACTACAGTGCAATTGACACACAAAAGAGGATGAAGAAAGAGGTGGAGGTGAAAGGGATTCCACACGTAATGATTATTGACCCCCAAGGGATAGTGCGCTGGGAAGGATTTCCATTTCTCTCAGGCCATGAATTAACCGAAGAAGTCGTTAAGAACCTCCT
>QOAX01000087.1 GCA_003972865.1 Verrucomicrobiota bacterium
TGCGGCGGCGAATTCGGTCGCACACCCAATATCAACCCGGCCGGCGGCCGTGATCATTGGCCGCACGGATTCAGCATCGCCCTGGCTGGTGGCCCGCTGGCCGGCGGACGTGTTGTCGGCGCGACCGACCAAAATACTCCCCCCTCCCGGCAATACCGCCAGCGCCGTGATGTCGCCGCCCGGTCTCCATTCGTTCACGACTCGGCTGGGGTTGATAGCGGCCCAAATTTTGATCACGCCGCCGGGATGCGCCGAGACGAGTTGCTGCTCGTTCAGCCAAGCGACGGCTTGCGTTGCCATCGGCGACGACTCGCGGGTGACTCGCTCGCCGGTCGCCGTTTCCCAAGTTCGCACCCGGCCGTCGCCGAACAGCACGGCGACCCGCTTGCCGCTGGGCGACACCGCCAACTGCCGGGCGGCTTGGCTCGGGACTTGGTCGCGCCAAAGCGGCATCGTGCTTTGCAAATCGATCGCTTGCACGCCGCCGGCCGAACCGGCGACGACTAGGCGCGCTTGGCCAAGCGCAACGCCAATTGCCGTGACCGTCTCGCGGCCGGGCAGCAGGTTGAGCAGTTCGTTCGCCGATGGCGATTGTCGCCGCCAAAGCTTGGCCACGCGATACCCGCCGGAGGCCAAGGTTTGGCCATCCGGGCTGAACGCCAGCGACTGCACCACGTCACGGTGCGCCACGGCGGCGGCGGGATTGCCCTTGGCCAAGCCGGGGTCGCTCAGGCGTGCGGCCAAGCGGCGGGTCGGCAGATGGTAAACGAAAATCTGGTTGCCGCGCCCGGCGGCGGCGTATTGGCCGTCCGGCGATATGGCGGTGGTGTAAATCGGCTTAAGGGTGAATGGGAGCGGACGCCAATTGAACTCCCGCGCCACCTGCGCCACCTCGCCCTTGGCACCCTCGTCGATCCATGACTTGATGAGGCCAAGCTGGCGGGGTGTGAGTTTTTTGGCGCTGACCTTGTTTCGGCGGGGCGGCATGAACGGTTTCTCGATCTGCCGGACGTGCATCATCAACCGGCTTTTATTGGCATTTCCCGGCACAACCACCACTCCACTCTCGCCGCCCTTGGCGATGGTCGCAGGCGTCTCGAGGTTGAGATCGGCATCGGCGTCCCGGGCGTTATGGCAGGCGAGGCAGTTTTTGCGCAGGATCGGCAGAATCTCGCGGGTGAAATCGACCGGTTTCTCGCGGCTCAACTCGGCGACCTCAAGCCCAGCCGGTGGCTCTGCTGCAAGGAGGGGCAGTCCGGCCGGGATCAGGTTCCAGGCCATCATCATGCTCAGGATCGCGTGCTTCATTACAGGTTCAGGGAGGCTCCCTTTTTTTCGGCCGGATGAAAAGCTGTTTCGCGCCAGCCCGTGAATAGCTCGGCCGGTTTTCCCGTCCACAAACGACGAAAAAAACTGCTCCCAAATTCATCTGAGCTTTGACTCGCCGGGAAAAAGGTCTAGAGTGGGCAAAGAGAATAGGAAGAATATCGTGAGTCAACTTCAAGACAAATCCGCATCGGGCAGCAACCGCCGCAGGTTCATCAAGCAGGCTGCCGCCGCCACGGCCGTGGCCGGGGCGGGCAACATTATCAGGACACCGGTTTACGGCCAGAGCCAAGCACCCTCGACCGGCCGGGTGATCGGGGCCAACGACCGCATAAACGTCGGCTTCGTCGGCGTGGGCGAGCAGGGGTTCAACACCCATGTTCGGCAGATAAAAAACAACGCCACCAAGCACAACGCCCAAGCCGCCGCCGCGTGCGACGTGTTCTCCGAGTACCGCAACCGCGCACAACATTTCATGGGCATCCAGTCCGGCGACGTTTACTACGACCACCGGAAACTGCTCGAGCGCAAGGACATCGACGCAGTGATTATCGCCACGGTGGACCACTGGCACGCGCCGGTTGCCATCGAGTCAATGGAGGCCGGCAAGCATGTGCTGATCGAGAAACCGATGACACGCTACCTCAGCGAGGGGTTCGACGTGTACGACACCTGCAAACGCACCAAGCGCGTGATGCAGATCGGCGCCGTGTTCTGCCTCGAGAAAAAATGGCACAAGGCGGCGCAGTTGGTTCGCGACGGCAAGATCGGCCCGCTCGTTCTCGGGCAATCCTCCTACTGCCGCAACAGCCTAAAGGGAGAATGGAACCACCCCATCGACTCGAAGCTCACCAAGAAGACGGTGGACTGGAATCGCTGGCTCGGAAAAACCGGCATGCGCCCGTTCAACGCCGACCACTTCTTTCGCTGGCGCAAATACAATCCCTACTGCTGCGGCATCCTTGGCGACCTGCTGGGGAACAAGATTCATCCGCTGATGATCGCCAGCGGCAGCCCCGAGTTTCCCAAGCGCGTGACCTGTCTTGGCACACGGGAGATCACCACCGACCGCGACGTGCCGGACAACACGCAGGTGCTCGCCAACTTCCCCAGCGGCTACACGCTGATGGTCGTCGGCAGCACGGTAAACCAGCAAGGACTGAGGGAGATGCTGCGCGGGCACCACGGCACGCTCTACTTCGGCGGCGACAAGGTGGACCTGGAGCCGGAGACGCCGTTCGGCGATGAGATTGATCCCGAGAGCTTCAGCGGCCTCAAGCCAAGCGGAGCGGACTTCTTCGCCGAGCACGCTGACTGGTTCAACGTCATCCGCAACGGTGGCGAAACCAAGGGCAACATCGACCTCTCGATGCGTGCCCAGGTGGTCATATCGCTGGCAGAGATGTCCGAGCGGATGAGTCTCACGCTGTTGTTTGACGAGAAAAGCCGGAAAATCACCACCGGCACCGGCCAGGAGGTACAGCCTCTCAACTACCCGGCATAAGCCGCTGGCCACAAGCGAATTACCAAAGCTCCGTCACGTTTGGCGGGGCTTTTTTGCGGCTTGGCCAAGCGCTTGGCCGGGCAGCCGTCGTCGTCGCAGGCAGGACTCCCCGCTTGGCCAAGTTTTTTCTGTTTTTTGCGGTGATGAGCCGGTAGATTTCCCGGTTCCGGCGATATCATGGTGATGTTTTCCGGTGTTTCCATTTATCCAAAATACAGAAAAAATGACAAAGACTCCATCGAACGAGCTGACGCGCCGTGGATTTATTTCGCACTCCTCGGCAGCGTTGGGCGCCACAGCGTTTGGCCCCTTCATCCTGCGAGGCCAGAACCTGAACAGCAAAGTCAACGTGGCCGCCATCGGCGCCGGCGGCAAGGGCAGCAGCGACACGGACAACAATGCCCGTTGCGGCGCCAACATCGTCGCGCTGTGCGACGTGGACCTGAGCAGGCTCCGGGCTCGTGGTGAAAAGTATCCCGGAGCCGCCACATATCAGGACTTCCGCAAGATGCTCGAGAAGGAGAAGTCCATCGATGCCGTCTCGGTGTCCACCCCGGACCACATGCACGCCGTCGCCGCCATCACGGCCATGAAGATGGGCAAACACGTGTACGTTCAAAAACCGCTCACCCAATCCGTCTACGAGGCGCGGGTCATGCGCAGGGTGGCCAAGGAGCAAAAGGTGGCCACCCAGATGGGCAATCAGGGCAGCGCCGGCAACGGATTGCGCCGCGCCGTGCAGGTGATCCAGTCCGGCATCATCGGGGACGTCACGGAGCTTCATGTCTGGTCAAACCGCCCGATCTGGCCACAAGGCATCGGCCGACCGGAGGGTGCGGATCCGATCCCGGAAAATTTGAATTGGGATATTTGGCAGGGCCCGGCAGAGCATCGCCCCTACAAGGAAGGGGTTTATCACCCGTTCAAGTGGCGCGGGTGGCAGGCATACGGCACCGGCGCACTGGGCGACATGGCCTGCCACACCGTCAACATGCCGTTCCGCGCGCTCAAGATGGGGTACCCAGACGTGGTCGAGGCGGAGGACTTCTCCCCGATAAACAACGAGACGTATCCGCTTAACTCCCGTCTTCGTTTCGAGTTCCCCACCCGCGACGGCATGGTCCCGTTGAAGTTCTGGTGGTACGACGGCAAGAAAGACGGCGCACAGAACCAACCCAACAAAGACACCGCCTCGAAAATCAACGGCACCTTCGGCAACATCCGGGGCAGCGGGTGCCTGCTGATCGGCAGCAAGGGCCAAATCTACACGCCGGACGACTACGGCTCCCGCTACTACATCTCCCTGAACGACGAGAAAAAATTCAAGGACAGCAGAAAACACGGGGCGGACCAGGCGATTGCGGATGACTACTGGAAGTCGCCCGGGCACAATCAGGAATGGTTCGACATGATGAACGGCGGCCGCGCGGCGTACTCAAACTTCGACAACTCCGCGTACCTGACCGAGATCATCCTGCTCGGCTGCATCGCCCTGCGGATCGGCAAAAAGAGGATGGAATGGGACGGCCCGAACATGAAGTCGCCCAACACCCCGGAGGCGGCGCAGTTCGTCAAGCGCGACTACCTCAACGGCTACACGCTGTAACAGAGATTGATCCCCCCAACTTTCGGGAACCACCCGGCCAGCCAGGCGCTGCGCCGGGTTTTTTTCAGTTACAAGGTACAAGTAGCAAGTAACAAGGCCCTTCCAACTCACCCCTTACGACTTGGAACTTTCGCCTAATTCAAAGCGTCCAGCCGGTGCGGTACGGCGGGTCAACCAGCTTGTTGGCCGCGTCGTCGTTGGTGAACCTCATCGCCTTGGCATCCCACTCCAGCCGCACGCCGCTGCGCTGAATGGCGATCATCCCCAACAGGCCGACCTCGGTCAGCGCCCCGCCGTACTCGAACGGCGAGCCGGCCGGCTGATTGTTCCGCACGGCCTCAAGCCAGTTGTTTTGGTGACTGCCCCGCACACGCGGTATCTTTTGATCCGGCTTGCCGAACGCCTTCATCTTCGCCTCGGGAATAATCCGGCAGCCCCCCGCGCCGTGCGAGCCGTGCATGATCTTGCCCTTGTCGCCGACCACGACGGCGCCGGTGCCGACCACCTTGCGATTTTCGCGCTTGAGTTCGTCGGGGCGCGGGATGGAATAATCCCCGTCGTACCAGACCACCTTCACCGGGCCGCGATCGCCCTTGGCCGGAAACTCAAAAGTGATCTTCGCGCCCTTGGGATAGAACTCCCTGTGCTTGACCGGGTCGTAACCTTTCGTCGCCGCAGTGATCGCCGTCGGCATGCCCAGGTCCAGCGCCCAGAAGGACGGATCGAGCACATGGCAAACCCAGTCGCCGATGCAGCCGCTGCCGAAGGCGGAGTAACCGCGCCAGTTGAACGGCAAATACGCCGGGTGATAGGCACGCTCGGCGGCGGGGCCAAGCCACAAGTTCCAGTCCAGTCCCTTCGGCACCTCGTGCTCCTCGGTTTGCAGGGCATGTTGCTTGTCAATCTGGCAATAGACATTCTTGAAGGCATCGCACCCGGCGTGCACCTCGGTGACCTTCCCGATCGCCCCCGCCCAAACCAGCTCACAAAAGAAGCGGATGTGGTCCGAGGAATGTCCCTGGTTGCCGACCTGCGTGATGACTTTTTTGTCCAGGGCCGCCTTGCGCAGCGTGCGCACCTCCGCGATCGAGTGAGTCAGCGGCTTTTCCGAGTACACATGCTTTCCGCGCCCGATCGCGCCCATGATGGCGACCGCGTGCGTGTGGTCCGGGGTCGCCACCAGCACGGCATCAATCTGGTCGCCCACGGCATCGTACATTTTCCGGAAATCCTTGAACCGTTTCGCCTTGGGAAATTTCCTGAACGAGTGGGCGGCATTACGGTCATCCACATCGCACAACGCCACGATATCCTCGCCGGCCATCGCGCCGAGGTCCGCGCCGCCGCGCCCGCCACATCCGATGGCGGCGATGCGTATCTTGTTGTTGGGTGTGTTCTGCCCTTCGGCTGCGCGCAGCACATGGCTGGACACGACCTGGAAACCAAAGGCAGTCGAGGCTGACTTGAGTAGAAAAGTACGGCGTTTCATGTTTATTGCAGTGACTTCAAAACCTGCTGAATCGCGCCGACCTTATCCATCCCGCCGTTTCACGCGCAAGTCAAAAATGCGCCTCAACTAACCGGTTGACTCCCGCATTGCCCCGCCAACATACTGCCTGCCATCACGCTGCACCGCGGTAGCCGGGCCGGCACACCCAAACAATTTGATGAACGAACTGCTCGCCCAGTCGACCCCCCTGCAAATCACGCTGTTCTGCCTGATTGGCGTCATCAACACGCTGCTGGATTTCGTGATCTACAATTTGCTGACAAAAAAATTGTCACGAATCCCGGCCAACATCCTGTCCACCAGCGTGGCGATGGCGTTCAGTTTCTCGGCCAATTTCATTGTCTTTCAGCCCGGGGTCGTTCATGCCCCGGAGCAGGCGGTGAAGTTCATCGTCGTGACGTCCTTTTCGCTTTACGTCATCCAGAATGTCATCATTTATGTCACCTCCAACCTCTGGCTTCAGCCCGTGAAGGCCGCACAGGCCCTCTCGCAGAAATGCCCCCTTACCCGCAACTGGAGCGACTCCTTCATCAGCAAGAACACCGTCAAACTCCTAGCCACGGTGTGCAGCATGATTTGGAATTTCCTCTGGTACAAATACTACGTTTACCTTTGACCGCTTGACCAAGGGCCTGGCTTTCGATGTTGCCCTAGCCGGCACATATGGTTTGTTTTTTGAATAAAGACCGGTAGCATCCGCGTCCGGACGCACAGTTTTAACCAATCAAGCTAACAACAGACTCATGACTGAAAATAAAATCACCCGCCGGAGTTTTGTGGAACGATCCCTGGCCACAGGCGCCGTGCTGGCCCTGCCCACCCACCGCGTGCTGGGCGCCAACTCGGATATCCGGGTGGCCATCATCGGCTGCGGCGGCAAGGGGACAAGTCACCTGCGCGATTTCGCCACCAAACCGGGGGTCCGGATCGTGGCCATCAGCGACGCCGACAAGGCCCACATGAACAGCGCCGAGAACCAGCTCAAAAACACGCTGGACAAGCAGGGCGCCAACGTCGATGCCCGCTACAGGCAGCATCAGGATTTTCGCCATATCCTGGATCGGCCGGACGTGGACGTTGTCGTGATCGCCACGCCCAACCACTGGCACGCGCTCCTCACCGTCATGGCCTGTCAGGCTGGCAAGGATGTTTACGTCGAGAAACCGGTCAGCCACTGCATCTGGGAGGGCCGCAAATCCATCGAGGCCGCCCGCAAGTACAACCGGATCGTGCAGGCCGGCACCCAGCAGCGCTC
>QOAX01000183.1 GCA_003972865.1 Verrucomicrobiota bacterium
GAGGCCGCCTCACCCGAACAGCTCCTTGATGGGTGCGCCGCCGTTGACGATGGGCAACGGCCGTCCGGTGTTGGTGTAAAGGATCTTGTGCGGATCAATGCCCATCTTGGTGTAAAGCGAGCAGGCGAAATCCTCCGGCGAATAAATATTTTCCGAGGCGTAGTAGCCCTTCACGTCGGTCGCGCCGATGACCTGTCCCGGCGGCACACCGGCCCCTGCGACGAGCACCGACATCGCGTGCGGCCAGTGGTCGCGCCCGACACGGTCGTTGATCTTGGGCGTGCGCCCGAACTCGCCAAGCAGCAGCACCATCGTGCTGTCGAGTTGGCCGCGGTCGTGAAGGTCGTTGATCAGCGCCGCCATGCCGGTGTCGACCCGCTCGACTTTTTTCCTGAATGGCTCCTTGAAAATGTCGCTGTGATGATCCCAGCCGCCGTTGTAAACCGTGACGAACGACACGCCGACCCCGGTCAAGCGGCGGGCCAGCAGCAGGCGCTGGCCGAAGTCGTTCCGGCCGTAGCGGTCGCGCACCTCCTCCGGTTCCTTCTCCACATCGAACGCCGCCTGGGCCTTGGGCGATGAAATCAGGTCGATGCCCTGCTGGTAAAAGCTGTCGAACTCCACGGCCGGGTCGGCGGCGGCGGCATCGGCGATCCGCAGCATGCGATCGAGCGACCGACGCAACTCGAGCCGTGTGTTCGCCCTGCCCTCGCTGATGCTCCGGGGGAGCACGACGTCGCGAACGCGGAAACCCTTCCCGTTCGGGTCGCCACCGATGACAAACGGAGCGTGCTGGCCGCCGAGAAAATGCGGCCCCGCCGAGCGCGATTTGCGCGGCAGCGTGGCGTATGCCGGCAGGCCGTCGCTGATGCCCCGCAGGTGCGACACCATCGAGCCGAACGACGGGTGAAACGACACGGACGAGCCGCAGTTCACCGGCACCGGCGTCGGGGCGCCGGTCATCATGTAGTGGTTGCCACCGCCGTGGTTGGGATCCTTGTGGCAGATCGACCGGATGACCGCCATCTTGTCGAGCGTTTTGGCCAGCTTTGGCATCGTCTCACAAAACGACACTCCCGGCACAGTGGTCGGGATGGGCTTGAACTGGCCACGCACCTCGGACGGGGCGTCCGGCTTGGGGTCGAACGTCTCATAATGCGTCGGCCCGCCGTCAAGCCAGACAAGGATGCAATTCACCCGATCCGGGCTGGCCTTGCCGTCGGCACCGGCCGCGCTGGCCCGCAGCCGCACTAGGTCGGTCATTCCCAGGCCAAGCACCCCGCCGACGCCGAGCTGGATGAAATCCCGGCGCGCGATCCCCGCACAGTTTCTGTTCATCGCATTCATTCTGTTTCAGTGATTAAAGACAAACTCGGCCGAGTTAATCAAGGCCCACGTGAGATCCTCGACCACCTGTTGGCGCTTGGCCCCGTCCACGGCGAACGCCGCGGCGGCCACAGCCCTCTCGTCCGCGCTTGGCCAACGGGAGTAAACCGAGAGATAAAGCTCATCGACAACCTGCCCGGGCGACAGTTCCGCCTGGCCTAGCGTTGCGGCGCGGCCGTTCTTGTCCGCCAGCTTGGCCTGCAGCGTCTCGGAATTCATCAGGTGCAGCGCCTGCACCATGCTGGGCCGGTCGTCGCGCTCCACGGGACAGTTCCGGCTGGCGTTGGGCAGGCCGAACGACTCGAGCATCGGCGAGTCCATGATGGTGGTCCACAACTCAGCCGCCCGGGCGTCCCGGCGGAGGTTGTCATAACGGCTCCCGACTCCGCATACCTGCACGAGGATGTCGTGCAGGTTTTCCGCCGAGAGCCGACGCCGGTAGAAGCGTGAAAAACTGCCCTTGTCCTGCGCATTGGTCTTGTTGGGGATCGAACTGAGCTGATAAAGCCGCGAATTCATGATCCGCCGCATCAGGCGCTTGAGGTCGAAACCGTTCGTGGCGAAATCCGCTGCCACCGCGTCGAGCAACTCCGGATTTGTGGGCGGATTCGTCGTCCGAAAATCATCCACCGGATGGACGATGCCACGCCCGAAAAACTGCCCCCAGACGCGGTTGGCCATCGCCCGGGCGAAAAACGGGTTCTCCGGGGCAAACAGCCAGTCGGCCAGGGTCTCTCTCGGGTCAATGCCGGCGGGCGTGGCCAGAGGCGCTCCAGCCAGCGGTGTGGGCTGCATCACCTCGTTGCTGACCGGATGACGCACGCTCCCGCCGGGGGCGTGGTAAATGAACTCGGTTCCGGCCGAGATCGGCGGCGAGATGCCGGTGCCCTTGCGCTTCGTCTCGGCGAAGAAGGCGGCGAACTGGTAAAAGTCGCGCTGGCTCCACCGCTCGTTGGGATGGTGGTGGCAACGGGCACACTCCATGCGCACGCCGAGAAAGGCCTGGCTGAAAAGCGTCGTCAACGTCGCCGGTTCACGGCGCGTGCGATAGATCACCGCCGGGCCAACCTTGTGCGTGCTGCCCCTGGCCGTGAGGATTTCGCGCACCATTTGGTCGTACGGCTTGTTGGCGGCGAAGCATTCGCGAATCCAGTTGTCAATCGTGTAGGCGCTCTTGAGCCCGACACGCGCGATGTTCGGCCGGAACAAATCGCCCCAGCGGTTCGCCCACGTGTCGGCGTACCCCGGATCGTCAAGCAGGCGGTCGATCAACTTGGCGCGTTTGTCCGGCGACTCATCGGCAAGAAAACGCCGCACCTCGGCCGGCTCCGGCAGCAGGCCGATCGTGTCGATGAAGGCGCGCCGGATAAACTCCGGGTCGCTGCAAAGGTCGCTCGGCAATAAACCCAACTTCTGAAAACGAGCATACGCCAGGTCATCGACGAAATTGTTGCGCGGCAGCCCGGCGTACACCGCGTCGTTGAACCGCCGGTCAGTCGGCACCGTGATCCGCGCCTGCGCCACCTCGCCCATGTAGCGCACGACGACCACCCCCTCGCCGCTGAGCGTGCCCACCCGCACCAGGCCGTCGTGATCCACCCCGGCGATCTCCTTGTCGCTTGACGAAAAATCAGCGAGGTGTGTCACGTCCTGCGTCGAGCCGTCATCAAACCGCGCGGTCACCACCAACTGCTGCTCCGCCGACTTGGCATAACGCTGCTCACCCGGGAAAACGGAGATGCCCTCCAATGCGGGCTCACCCGGCAGCCGATACGGCATGCCCTGCGAAATCCAGTCATGTATGATTTGATAAAACGGCGAGCCCACTTCGAACCGCCTGCCGCCATCGTGCTCGACGGCGAGCGTCGGTTTTTTGAGCAACAGACTTTCCGCCGGCAACGCCGGGAATACACGCCGCCCGCGCTCATCCTTCACGACCTCCCGGAAGTCAGCCGCCGGGTCGAACGAAAAAACAGAAAGCGAAAAACCGTTCTGCCCCTTCGGCTTCGCATGACAACTCCCCCCTGCGCACCCGGCCCGGCCTAGCACCGGCAACACATCGCCCGTAAAACTCAGCCGATGATTGCCCGGCTTCGCCCCGACAAACACATCCACGTTGACCACCTGCCCGGCGGCCTCAACACGCAGCTTGGCCAAGCCCTCGCCCTGCGCGCGCACCACACCCTGCTCCACCACCGCCACGGCCGGGTCGCTGCTGGCATACACCGCCTCGCGGGTCAAATCCGCAGTCAGCCCGTTGGCCAGGCCATGCCGCACCACCACCTGCTGCCTCCCCTTCGCCTGGAGGTTGATTTCCGGCGGAAAAACCATGACTGGCTCCGGCTCAAGCGATTGGCCAAGCGACACCGCGAGGCACAGCAAAAGCGAAATTCCAATCCGCCCCGCCAAACCGTTGGCTGAAAGACAAAACACTCCTAGTCGGCGCAAAACTATGCCACCCCCAACGCCGATGCAACCACGAGTTTGGACCCGACTGAGAGGCGAAAACACACACAGGCGCTTGACCGGCCGAAGCCGGATGCGGTACGTTGCCCGGCCTTGGTGGTGGCCGTAGTTCAATGGTAGAGCCCCAGATTGTGATTCTGGTTGTTGCGGGTTCGAGTCCCGTCGGTCACCCCACTCTTCTCTATCAATGACTTACGACTTCTGTGAGTCAGAGTTGCACCCAAAAGTTACACCATTTTCACTAATGTTCATGGATGTCAGTGGTGTGTTTTAATGTTCAGTGGATGGTTATAGTTCTTCCTGTTTAATTTCCTGCATGTCGAACAGGGGACTTTCGGCCTTGGCTTGGGGGGCGCGCAGCCAGATAGATGAAGATAACAGAGATCGTGATTAGCGATTTCATCATCTGATCGCTTTTAAGCCCGTTATCGGGATTTAGACTGTTGCTTGATCAACTTAAGAGCACTTTCCGCAAAACGCTTGCCCAGCGTCTTGTATCCTTCGGCCGAGTAATGCAGGTCATTCTGAATCTTCTTGCCCTTTCGATTGACCCCATCATTGAGGTCGTCTGTATTCACCCACTCAAATCTTGGATTTGATTCAGCCAGCTTCACTTGAACCTTGCGAACCATCGTCCAGTGGGGATATCGCCGGTTCTTTAGATCAAAGTCACTAAGTCGCCCAATCACGAAGTTTATATCGCTGCGGCCAAGATCCTTGCTGAGTTGATCGTAAAGCCCTTTTAGACTGACTTCATACACTCCACCCCATTGCATTCTGGCGTCCCTTTCACCCTGCATCCAGATGAAGGTGACTGAATTCAGATTCTGCCCCTTGATTTCAGGCATTACCTTCCCCATGAGTCGGTCGTAGAGGTCTCCTGTCTTCTCAGGTTTTTCTCCCTTTGGTGATTTCCATTCCTTCCACCAGCGTTGTATGGGTTGGCCGCCCAACGCATCCTGGATCACGATCACCTTGTCTTTTCCAAACGCCTCTTTCACCGCCGGAGTAAACGCTTCTTGGGGGCGGTGTCCCTGCATGTTCGACTGCCCGGAAAGAATAAAAAGATGCTTGCCTGTTTCGACCGCTCCGGCCCTTCCCGGCTGTGCCAGGGCGAAATTCGAGGTTAGAACAATGGCAAATAAAAGTAGTGGTTTCATGGCGGGACAAAACTCACCCGAATGAACGCGTTTTTCAAGCCATTTTAACTGTTGGCGCTGAACAATCCGCCAGCGTTCAAGTGGTGGAGCGGGTGGGACTTGAATCGTCCCTTGGATCAACTGGATTTGGCAAGATGGTAGCCAAGGACTTTGAGCCGTAGGAAGAGGGGTCTATGAAGATATCGCCGAGTGGCGATGCGGTGGTGGAAGCGGAGGCGATAAGGTTGTTCAGCAAGTCATTCAGGAAGAATTTAACAACCATGGTTTAGCCAACGCCAGAGATGAAGTGTCTCGCATATTGCCTATCCTCAACCGCCTTTCCCATGGCCCGGAAATGTCTTGCAAATATGCCCTGAGAATCGCACCATTGACGCGCCGAAAGGAAATCATAATGCATATTAACGATATGAATCGTCGAAGCTTCATCAAGTCCACCGCGATCGCAACCAGTGCATTTGCCATGCCGAGATTCTCGATTGCTGAGCCAGGCAAAACCAAAAAAATAAATGTTGCCGTGGTTGGCGTGGCGGGTATGGGAGGGTATGCGCTTGGTGAAGCCGCCAAAGAGAACCTGGTGGCAATGTGTGATGTCGATGATGCCCGGGCTGCCAATGCGTTCAAAAGGTTTCCGAATGTTCCGCGCTTCAAGGATTTCCGGTCCATGCTAGACAAGCTAGGCAAGGACATTGACGCGGTTTCGATTTCGACCCCTGACCACACCCACTTTGCCGCCGCCATGGCCGCCATGGAACGGGGAAAGCATGTCTTTATTCAAAAGCCACTGGCACACAACATCTGGCAGGTTCGCACTCTTCGCAAAGCCGCCCGCCATTACAAGGTAATCACCCAGATGGGCAACCAGGGACATACCTTTACAGGCATGCGCCGTATCAAGGAATGGGTGGACGCTGGAGTGGTCGGCGACGTGCGCGAAGTCATCACCTGGACCAATCGGCCCAATCCGCCATGGTTCGTCCCGCCCAGCTCGTTTCCACCGGTAACCGGACCCGCGCCGACTACCCTTGACTGGGATTTATGGCAAGGCCCGGTGCAAAGCCAGGATTACAGCGCAGACTATGTTCCGGTGAAATGGCGGGGTTGGTGGAAATACGGTTGCGGCGCCCTGGGTGACATTGGGTGCCACACCTTCGACGCTCCCTTCTGGGTTCTTGGCTTGGGTTCGCCCACCAAGGTCGAAATCGAGCGTAAGAACCCCCCCGGCAAAGGTTTTATCCCCATGGGATCGGTGGTGACCTATCACTTCCCGGCCCGAGGCAAAAAGCCATCGGTGACCCTCAAGTGGTATGAGAAGGGCTACGAAGTCCCCAAACCCAGGCGCTGGCAGAAAGACAAGGATCTCCCGAGTGGGGGTGGCATGTACATGGAAGGGACAAAGGAAACCCTTTACCATTCAGGTATGCGGCCCAACAGCCCCATGATTACCCCGGGCGAACGCTTCATGGAAATCAAAAGCGACTTGGTTAAAATCCCCAAGTTACCCGCCGTTGGGAATGGGCCCATTGAGGAATGGTACCGCGCCATCAAAGGGGATGGTCCAATGCCCGGTTCGAATTTCGACTATGCCGTTCCGCTCACGGAAATGGTCCTTCTTGGAGCTCTTGCCCAGCGCACAGGGAAAAGCATTGAATGGGATAGCAAAAGGATGAAAGTCAAAGGCCAGCCTCAATTTGACGAACTCATCAAGGAACCGTCTCGCAAGGGATGGCAATACGGAGAAAGCCTCGGGTAAAACTCCGCAGGATTAAAAGTCCTCTAATAGGCAGTCCAGTTGGATAAAACGGGAAAGGTGCTGCTGGCAGCCAACTCCAAGTGCTGCAAACCCCACCAACAGCACGGCTTCGATTGTTGCAAGGAGAAGGTGTTTTATCGATCGGATAACGGCCGAATAATAGTGAACCAACCAAACCCAGCAACTCCAAGTCGTTGGTTAATGGTTGAGGTTCATTAGGGACACTTAGGGTTCACAATAAACGCTGAGCAAATACCCAACAGGTATTTAATTCCCTACTTTTTGAACGTTTCGGTGTTAAATCGGTTATGAAAATTGTGGCTTGGCCATGTTTTTTCAATTAACCGCTAATAAAAACCGATTAGGCACGTCATGGGTTTGAGAGCATTGTTAAATGTCTCGAAAGGACAGCAGGACAAGCTGACT
>QOAX01000036.1 GCA_003972865.1 Verrucomicrobiota bacterium
ACGACGTCTGCCGATGATGTTTGGATGTTCAATTTTCAACATTTTTCTCGTAAGTCTTGATTTAATCCGATGGGTTCATTGCCACTCAAGAAACTACACTTTCAATCGGGTTTATCCAACAATTTCTTTGTGCTGATTACCGGGGTTTAATGGTCAGCCACAAGAGACGCCAACACCCTGCGGGTCCCCTTGAAAGTGCGGCGGCCGTGCATGGCGATGTAGTTATCGACCAAGGCGAGGTCGCCGGCTTGCCACGGGATGTCGAAGGTGAGTTCGTCGGCGAGGGCGCTGGCGGCGGCCACGTTGGCCGGATCGAGCGGGGTGCCGTCGCCGAGGGTGATCGCCTTGGCCGGGTCGTTGCGGGTGTCTTTCCAGCCGTTGAAGGCGGCGATGAGTTGGTTGAAAAAACTGGCTCGTCCGTCGCCGAGATCGCGCACGGCGGGGAGTACCGGCGTGGTGGCCCGGAGGTCGCCGTTGGCCTGCCATTCCCACGAGTAGCCCAGCTTGGCCAAGCGCGCCTCGGCGGCTTCGCGGTTGTCCACGTTGAAGGTGCCCTGCCAACTGCGCCCTATGCCGGATGACTCGTCGGCTTCAGCCGGCATGACGTTGGAATATTTCAGGCCCTCGGCCAGACAGGCCTTAGCGAAGCCGGGCCGTTGCTCACGCAGGCGTTCCCACAAAATATCGGAGCGGCAAATCGGCGTCGCGCCGCCCTCGTCGGCTGCCGCTTGGCAGAAGAAAAAAAGTTTGCTTGGATAAATCGGCGTCTGCGCCATTTCGTGGTGCAGGAAAATGGTGACGTCCGGCGGCGCCTCGTTGGCGGAAAAAACGCGCGGCGTGAAGTTGATGCGATAGGCATTCGACAACGAATCGGCGTAGGAGAAATTTGGAAAACTGAAAGCACTAACGATCGAATCAAAGTCTTTCGGTGACGCCATCGGCAAACCCCGAACCAAAACAGCTCCGTGCTCAAAGGCCGCTTTGGATAATTCGTCAGCAACTCCTCTCGCCCACTCGCAACCTTCGGGCAGGGAACCTTCCGGCGCCTTGATCGCCAATGGAAACGGCTTCCCACCGTACTCGTGTTGCCCCGGAATGGTGAGGAGATTCATCGCGTCAAAAACGATAGCGCTTGGCTTCCTCGTAAGGTTTTAGCGCCTCAACCTCTTTCCCCGAGCGCTCGGTGTAATCCTTCATGAACTGCTCAAGCGCTTCGGGCAAATCACGATGATCGAACGCATCCAATGCAAAATCGTTGTGCTTCACCATCCACGTCCGAAGTTTTTGCCGGAGGCTCATAAGCGCTTCATTGCTCGACTTGGGGGCCGTCCCTCGCTGTTTGTTGGGAAGCAAGTTTTCGAGACAGAACGGATCCTTTCTGAGATTGTAGAATTCCTCAACCGTTCGGTATTCGAGGTGATGCACGCGTTTGGCCAAGCTCGGGTTTTTCTCGCCCGCCCTTTTCATCGCCCGATACGTCAACCCTGCCATCGGCTCGGCCCGATACGTGCGTTTGCCATTGGACCACGCATTAAAAATGTAAGCATGGTCTTTAGTGATCACCGACCGCATCGGATATGGATTGCGACCGTGGATGTGATGAAACTGCGCGAAGATGGCGTCGCGACTGCTCTGCTTTTCTCCCTTCAACAACGGAAAAAACGAACGGCCATCCAACTTCTCTGGCAGTGGCAAATCGACCGCCTCAAGCAGCGCCGGCAACAGGTCAATCGCCGAAACCATGTGATCGCGATCAACTTGTTGTTTTTGAATTTGCTTGGGCCAACGAATGATCAACGGCGTGCGGGTGCTCTCCACATAGCAATTCGTTTTGGCGAACGGCGCCGACATTCCGTGATCCGAAAGGAACACGACGATCGTGTCGTCAACATTTTTAGTTTTGGCCAGCTCCGAAAGAATCGCTCCCACCATGTCATCCAGTCGCCTTGTCGAGGTGCAGTACCCTGCCATCTCCTTTCGCACATCCGGAATGTCGGGAAGGAATCCCGGCACCTTCACTTCGCTTGGTTTGTAAGTGCGCGACGATTTTTTTCGCTCAAAATGTGGTGCATCAGATTTTCCGCCACCGTAGGGCCGGTGCGGATCGTGTGAACTCGCCATCAAAAAAAACGGCTGTTGCGCCACTTTAGCCATTTGAAAAAACGATTTGGCGAATCGCCGATAAACCTCCGGATCGCGTCCCCAACGGTTTTCATCGCCCGTCCCCTGCCATCGATAATTGACGGACCAATGAAAAACGTCCTGCTGCCGCAGCGGCTTCCCAACCGTCCCGCAGAGATACCCTTCCTCGCTGAGAATCGCAGGGAGTGTCGGCGTGCCGGGATGAATTCTCTGGAATCCCTCCGCGCCGTTGTTCTGCGAATACAACCCCGTAAGCATCACACTTCGGGAAGGCGTGCAAACCGCGATGTTTACATACGCGTGCTCAAACCGAATCCCCTCGGCGGCTAGCCGGTCGATATGAGGTGTGATGTCCGGAGCGGCTCCGCCAAAACATCCCGGGGTGTCCCAGTTCATATCATCCGCGACAATCAACACGACGTTCGGACGCTTCTTCGGTGCAACCTGCTGAGCCCAGGCATTGACACCCAAACCAAGCGCGCCGATCGCGCAGACAAAAAAACGAATGGAAAAAATCATGGGGTCAACAGCTTGGCCAAGCGCTTGGCCAACGACAAGTGGATAAGTTCACCCAGACCAGGAAGCCCTTCAGTTGCCCTTCCGCTTTCCCCTTGTTCGTCAAGGGGAATGCCGATCGCTTCTGGCAGGCACGCGGCTTTGAGTACCGCTCGTTCGTGTTGTACCGGTGCTCACACCGTTGTGAGTGCTGTTCGTTCGACATTGAGCACTGCTCGCACGATCGTGAGCACGCTTCTTTCCGGTGCGAACGCTACTCACACGACTTTGCACACCGTTCACAATGCTTTGCGCACTGCTCATTCCACTTTGAGCACGCCTCAAACCGGTTGTACCCGTGCTCACACACCCTTGCGCACCGGTACCCCACGCATCAGAGTGTCCATGGTTTGCGATGGTGCATTTTGTTCAGGAGCGCACTGGCTTCCCTGTCGCCGACGACTTGCTCTTTTTTCGGATCCCATTTCAGCGCACGGCCAAGCGCATTGGAGACGTAGCCCAAGTGGCCGGGCGTGATGGAGCGGTGCGATGTTTCGGCCGGGCAGATCGCCGGCTTGCGGCTCTTCACGCATTCAAGGAAGTTGCGAGTGTGATTCCCGGATTTGTACGCCTTGAACTTGCCCGAGTTGAATCCGGACTTCAGCCAGTCACGGTTTGACGCGTCGATTTTGCCGCGGTTTACGTATACCCAACCTTCTTCGCCGATGAACTTCGTGCCCATTGTATTATGCGTGCCGATGCTGGTTTGGATTCCACCGGCATATTCGCAGTGAACCTCGTAATGTTCCGGAGCCTTGTAAACCGGAACAGGAATCCAGGAGAATTTCTTGGCCTCGACGAGAACCGGGCCGCCCTGGTCTTCGCCGAGTCCCCAGTGGGCGATGTCATTGTGGTGACCGATCCAGTCCATCAGTTGGCCGCCACCGTAGGCCAGGTGCACCCGCCACATTTGATGATGCCGCGCGTGCACGTATGGCAACATCGGCGCGGGGCCGGTCCAGAACTGGTAATCCTTCCGGCCGGAACGATCCTCCTCGGTGGGATCGCCCTTGATCTTGTTCGGTCCCTTGGGCAACCCGACCTGCACCTCCTTTACCTTGCCAATGAGCCCGTTGCGGACGAGTTCCACGGCGTTGCGAAACACAGTCGCGGAACGTTGCTGCGAGCCGGTTTGAAAGATCGCCTTGCGCTTAGCCACCTCGCGGTACAGCACCTGGCCTTCGGCGAAAAAGTGGGTGACCGGTTTTTCGCAATAGATGTCCTTGCCGTTACGGAGTCCCTCAAGCGCCTGCACCGCGTGCCAATGGTCGGGCGTGGCGACGATCACGACGTCGAGGTCATTGCGAGCGCAAAGTTCGCGGTAGTCGGCGTACGTGTCGCACGGCTTCGAGTCGTATTTTTTGCCGACCATCTCGGCGGCTGGCTGGCGGCCAAGCGCACGGCCCCTGGCTTGGCCGCGGTGATGCGTTTCGTAGGGATCGCATGTGGCGATGACTTGCGCGCTGGGCTCGTTCAGGAACGAGTTCATCACGCCCACGCCCCGACCACCACAGCCGATGAGGCCCACGGTGATGCGATTGCTCGGCGCCGGTTTGCCCGCTTGGCCAAGCACAGATGACGGAATGATCGTTGGCGTGGCGATAGCGGCCAAGGCGCTGGTTTTCAGGAAACAACGTCGGTTGGTTTGATTTGTTTTTGACATGAGAAAAGTTACTTGCCGGAGATTTCCTTTTTCATCGCTTCGAGCTTGGCCTTGAGGCTGGTTGCGATTTCCGGCTTTTCCTCCGCTCGGTCGAACCGCTCGGCGGGGTCGATGTCCAGGTTGAACAGCCGGCCATCAGCGTGCAGTTTCCACGGCCCTTCGCGAACCGCCCCCGGCCCTCTGCCTTTGGAATAAAAATGAATCTTGCGCGGCGACCACTTGGTTTTGCCAAACAGGAAAGGCCGCAGGTCGTGTCCGTCGATTTTGTGCTTGGGCAGGCTTCCGCCAGCGGCTGTCACCAGCGTCGCATACAAGTCGAGCGTCGCCGCCATCTCGGCGGAAGTTTGGCCGGCCTCGATTCGACCCGGCCAGCGCAGGATGCACGGCACCCGCACCCCGCCTTCGAGCAGCGTACCCTTGTGGCCGCTCAACGGCCCGGGCGACCCGGCGTGCCACAGCAGGTTGCCCTCTTGCAGCATGCGGGCGGGAGGATTCAACCACGGCCCGTTGTCACTCGTGAAAATGACGAGTGTATCCTTGGCGCGACCGGTCTTATCCAAAGTTTTCATCACCTCGCCGACCGACCAGTCGATGGTCTGGATCACGTCGCCGTAAAGCCCCGCGCGCGACCTGCCGCGAAACCGGTCAGCCGTGCGCACCGGCATGTGCGGCATGTTGTAGGCGAGGTAGAGGAAAAACGGCTTGTCGTGGTCGCGCTCGAGAAACTTCACCGCTCGCTCGGTGTACCGCGTTGTGAGTGTGTCCTGATTGACCGGATGCTCGACGCGCTTCGTTCCCTCGTAGAGCCACAGCGGCACTTCGGTCTTCACCCACGGTGGCATCATGTCGTTCGAGTAGGGCAGCCCAAACCACGAGTCGAATCCCTGGTTTACCGGCAGAAATTTTTCCTCCGCGTAGCCAAGGTGCCACTTGCCCAGCATGGCGGTGCCGTACCCAGCACCCTTGAGCGCCTCGGCCAGGGTCAACTCGGAATCCGATAAACCTCCCTTGCCGGTAACGCCGGTGTTGCCGTTGGTATGAACCCGCCCCGGATAGCGCCCAAGCAGCAGTTGCTTGCGCGCCGGCACGCAGCCGGGCGCCGAGTAGAACGAAGTCAACCGCAGACCCTGCCCGGCCAAGCGATCAAGGTTGGGGGTTCGGATTGTTGGGTGGCCGTAGCAGCCAAGATCGCCATAGCCCATATCGTCGGCAAACAGCAGCACGATGTTCGGCCGCTTGACCGCCTGCACATTCAGAGTGACGAGGCAGGCCAAGATGAAAACGATATTTCGGATCATGCGGCCGCGGCCTTGAGCGCCTTTTTAATCAACGCCTTGGTCTTCAGGGAGCCCTCAATCGGGTCGATACCGTGCCCTTCGAATTCGATGGAGATGACGCCGGAGAATTTTGAATCATAAACGATCTTCAGCATCTTAAAGAAGTCGGTGTTGGTCTCGTTGCCCTTGGCGTCGAACTTCAAGGCCTTGGCACAAACGGCTGGAGCATAAGGGAGGCTCTTAGCCACCCCTTCGTAACGATTGTAGCGGCCGAAGTTGTTGAAGTCGGGCAACAGCCCGGCGTTGGGTCGGTTGATTTTCTTCATCGCGGCCAGCAGCCAGTCCGGATCCTGGGAATTCCCGCCATGCGGCTCGATCACAATTTTCACCTTCGTTCCCTTCGCGTAATCGCACAAGGGGCCCAATCCCTTGGCGGCGTTATCAAGATTCTCATCGCGATTACCACCTGATCGGCAGTTGACGCGGATGGCTTTGCAACCCAGTTGTGCAGCACAATCGACCCAGCTTTTGTGTTCGTCAATCGCGCGCGCGCGCGCCTTGGCATCCCTCGAATCGAGCTGGTTCTTGGCATCCACAAGGATGAGTATATTCTTCATACCTTCACCCGTCGTGCGCTTGACCAGTTCCCCAACGTAGGATTTATCGGTATGCTTGCCTTTGAAGGGACGGTTCCAATACTCGATATGCGTGATACCGAGCTTGTTCTTGGCCAACGCGGGATAGTCGAGGTGCTTGAGCTTGCCGCTGGCGAGCCAGCGATGGAAGGTGTATTCTTGGATGCCGATCTGGAACCGATCCGGATCGTTCTTATCCTTGGCCAGCAACGTGGGGGCGAATGAAATAACCGGGGCAGTTAATGCGGCATTATGGATAAAGGTACGTCGGGAAAGCGTTTGCATGCGGCAAATCATGCAGCCCCTGCCTAAAAAGGGAAGCTAGTTCTTGCCAAACACCTCGCTCAGGGTGCCTGTGCTGCCGCCGAAGCTCTCGGTCTCCACGCCGAGCCTTTGGAGCATGGTGAGGTAGAGATTGGAGAGCGGCAGCTCAGCGTAGTTCATATCGCCGCGCCAGCCGACATCGCTGCTGATGCCTGAGGTTGCCTGATTTTTCTCGTTGCCCTCACCGTACTTGAGGTATTGGCCATGCTTGAAACCGAGCTTGCGGCCACCGATGAACAAAAGCGGGTAGTTGCGCGAAAGATGGAAGGCGCTGGAGGCCGATCCAAACAAGAGCGCGGTGTGGTCCAGCATATTACCCTCGCCGCCAGGCTCGGGCGTGGCCTTGAGCCGGGTGGCAAAGCGGCCAAGCTCCTCGTTGATGAACCGGCAGTAGATGCCAAAATCCTTGTAGCCGTCAGGCTTCTTGGTGTTGTGCGAAAGCTGGTGACTTAGGTTGAATCCCACCGCGCGGGCAAGGTAATCGCTGATGCCCACGCCGTTCTCGCGCCCGAGCTGGTAGGTGGCCACGCGAGTAGTGTCAGTTTTGAACGCGAGGTAAATCAGCT
>QOAX01000278.1 GCA_003972865.1 Verrucomicrobiota bacterium
CTCAACTACGGCGTGATCAAGATGAACATCGACACCGACACGCAATACGCTTTCACCCGCCCCATCGCGGATCACATGATGGCGAACTACGCGGGTGTGCTAAAGATCGACGGCGAAGTCGGCATCAAGAAAGTTTACGACCCGCGCTCCTACCTCAAAAAAGCCGAACAAGCCACGGCCGACCGCCTCATCGAGGCCTGCAACGACCTCGAAAGCACGGGGAAAACGATCTTCGGAACAGTCTAAAAACCGCCCGTTTTCTTTTCGACATTGGAGGGGGCGAATGTCGAACACCGAACAAGGAATGTCCAAGTGTGAAGTGGGGAACAGCGCGAGGGCGGTGGTGGGCTTTTCAGGTTTGTCTTAAAGCGGCGCGTTTCCGAATGGCCCACTTGGGATTTGGACATTCCTTGTTCGACATTGGATATTCCCATTTCCCCATCTTGCGCTTGGCCAAGCGCCTGGCTACTTGCCCATCGAGATGACGTCGCTGTCACCGCCGGGCTCCACAGCCGCTTTCGGCCTGGCTGCACGCCTGCGGGAGGCAGCCGGCTTGGCCGCACGCGCCCGCGCGGCGTCTTCATCCCGCTCGGTCTCCTGGAATTTCACCGAGACGATCTTGCTGACTCCTTGCTCCTGCATCGTCACCCCGTACAACGTGTCAGCCATGCTGATGGTGCGCTTGTTGTGTGTGATGATGAGAAACTGAGACTGATCGAGGAACCGCTTGAGCACACGGATGAAACGGTTGATGTTCGACTCGTCCAGCGGCGCGTCCAGCTCGTCCAGCAGGCAAAAGGGGCTCGGACTGACCTGATAAATTGAAAACAGCAGCGATACGGCGGTCATGGTCTGCTCGCCGCCGGAGAGCAGCGTGATGCTCTGGAGTTTCTTGCCCGGGGGCCGTGCCACGATCTCGATGCCGCAGTTGAGCACGTCCTCCTCGTCCACCAGCACCAGGTCGGCCTTGCCGCCCTCAAAAACCTCGGTGAACAGTTCACGGAAGTTGGCACGAATCTTCTCGAAGGTCGCGCGGAACATCTCCGTGGTTTCGGTGTTGATCTGCTCGATGATCTCCAGCAACTGTTCCTTGGCCTTGACCAGGTCGTCGTGTTGGCGGGTCAAGTGCGCGTAGCGCTCCTCGATTTCCTTGTATTCCTCGATGGCGACCAGGTTCACCGGCCCCATTCGGTCGATTCGGTCCTGCAACTCGGCGACCTTTTCCCCAACCCGCTCCCAATCGGGCTCAAGTCCCTCCGCCTCACTGTCAGTGGCAATCTCCACTTTGAGGCTACCGGAATCGTCCTCGATCACCTTGAGGCACTCGGCCTCCACTTCCTGCAAAACAATCTGGTACTTCTCTTGAATCCGCTCGCAGAGGTTCTTGGCCATCATGTTGTTCTGGGCCAGCTCCACCTCGAGCTTCGAGCGGCGTTCCTGCGAGGCGCTCAACTCCTCGCGCACGGAGCGCAGTGACACCTCGCGCTCCTCCACTTTTTGGTCGGCCTCGGCCTTTTGCGAAAGCAGCCCGGCGATTTTGCCGCTGGACTGTTCGCGCTCGCTGCGAACAGCCGCGATACGTTGCGTCGAGGCGGCGATGTCTTTTTCGGTCTGTGTCTTTTTATTCCCAGCCGCCTCGATGTCACTTCGGCGCTGGGCAACGAGCTGTTTGAGTTCCTCGATGCGGACGTTGAGTGGCTCGAGTTGACGCCGGAATGACGCCAGCAACTGCTCCTCGGACGCCAGCCCGACCTTGGCCTCGGTCAGCTCCGCGTTGGCGGCATCGCGCCTCCCACGCAGCCCCTCGACAACCCCGCCCACTTCGTGCACGAGTGCGTTGTTGGTCTTCTCCCCTTCCTCGAGTGAAACCAGCTCAGCGGCCAACTGGTCGCGTTTGCCGCTGCCCTCCGATTCCTGCCCGGCGAGGCTCTCCAGCTCAAACGTGACGGCCTCAACTTTTTGCGCCAGCACGCGCTGCGAATTCTCCAGCGCCTTCAGCTCGCCCTCGCTCGACGCGATGGAAACCTCCTGCTGCCGCAGCTCGGCCTGTTCCTGCTGCAAGCCGGCCTGCAACGAGGTTTGCTCGCCCTGCAAGTCTCCCTTTTCGCGGCTGAGTTCGTTGACGTTGCCGCCGAGTCCCTCGAGTTCCTTTTCCAGCCCGGCGATTTCATTTTTCCGTGCGAGCAGCGAAGCGGATGCATTGCCGTTGCCGCGGCCCCCGCTGAACACGCCGTGCCGCGAGAGCAACTCGCCGGCGCACGTCACAAAATCCAGGTCGCGATGCTGCTCGCGGCCGCGAATCGCGGCGTCGAGATCGGGCACGATGACCAGCCGGCCAAGCAGCCGGTCAAGTAGCGGCTGGATTGCATCGTCGCATCCCACTTGGCCAAGCGCGGCCACGCCACCGAACGCGTCCAGCTTAGCGGTGTCAATCGCCGGCGGCGTGCCGCCGGAAACAAGGTCGAGCGCAACGATGTCCGCGCGCCCTTTTTTGCCTTCGCTCAGCGACGCCAAAATCGACTGGGCATCGGCCGCCTGCCGGGTGATCACCAACTGCAGATGCCGGCCAAGCGCGGCCTCAACGGCGGCGATATGTTCCCCCGGCACGCGGATTTTACCGGCCAACAAACCCAGCGCAGCCTCGGACTCGCTGATGGCTGCCTGCGCCCCGGCGCTGACGCCCTCGTTGGAGGCCTGCAACTGCTGGAGCACGTTCAGCCGCGACCGCTTTTCGGCCTGAATCCTCAGCAAATCGTTCAATTCACCTGTAAGCTTGGACAAGCGCTCCTGCAAATCGGCCAGGCGCTGCTGGCGCTCCTCGACGGTGCCACGGTGGCTTTGGGCGGTGGTTCTGCGGCTCTCGACATCGCTGGAAAATTGGCCAAGCCGCTCCCGGAGTTTCGCCTCCTCCTCCTCGAGCTGGGTTTTCTCCGATGAAAGTTTCTCGAGTCGAACGGTGTTGCCGCGCTTCTGCAAGTCAATCGAGTTGATCTCGTTACGGACACGGGTCAGTTCCTGTGCGACGCTGAACGACTCGGATTGCGCCTGGCGAAGCGTCTCCTCCCGTTGGCCAAGCTCCTCCTCAAAGGCATCGCAGGCGGCCTGTTTTTCATCGACGGTGCGGCGCTTGTCGCCGACAGCGTTGTCCGCGTTGCCAAGCTTGCCCTGCATCCCGGACAACTCCTGCTCGGCATCGCTGCGTCGCTGCTCGGCCTGCGCGATGTCCTCGTGCGCCTTGGCTACTTGTTCGTCCAGTTCCTGGATGCGTTCGTGGCTGAACTGGATTCGGCTCTCGAGCCGCTCGAGTTCGGCCTGCAGGTTGGCGCCCTTTTCCTGCGCCTCGTTCACCTGTTTTTCAATCGCACCGCGCTGCTGCCGCGCCTGGTTGATCAACGCCTCCTCGCGCTTGATCGTGTCGGTGAAATCATCCGACCGGCTCTTGAACTCACTGATGGACTGCTCGCACTGCCGGATGCCCCCTTGAATCTCCCCGAGTTGGTGCCGGGCAAACTGGCATTCCAAGCGCTGAAGTTCATCCATTAACTCCTTGTAGCGCCTGGCCTTGCCGGCCTGGCGCTGGAGCGAGCCGATCTGTCGCTTGACTTCGCGTATGGTGTCGGACACACGTAGCAGGTTTTGCTCGGTGTAGTCGAGTTTTCGAAGCGCCTCCTTTTTCTGCGTCTTGAACCGCGTGATGCCGGCGGCCTCCTCGAACACCTCCCGCCGATCGTCCGGCTTGCTGGAGATGATCTGGGTGACATTGCCCTGGGCCATGATGCCGTAGCTGCCCCGCCCCATGCCGGTGCCCATGAACAGCTGCTGGATATCCTTGAGCCGGCACGCAACTTTATTTATGAAAAACTCGCTGGCACCATCACGAAAAATCCGGCGCGTCACTGTGACCTCGCTATACGGCAAATCGACTCCCGCAGCCTTGAGCTGATTGGTATCAATGCCGCCAAGCGTCAGCGACACCTCCGCCATGCCAAGCGCCTTGCGATTGTCGGTACCGTTGAAAATCACGTCCGCCATCCCCGAGCCCCGAAGCGCCTTGGCCGATTGCTCTCCCAAAACCCATCGAACAGCATCGGAAACATTGGACTTGCCGCAACCATTCGGGCCAACAATTGCCGTCATGCCCGGCTGAAAGTCGAGTGACGTTTTGTCCGCGAACGACTTGAAGCCGAGGGCCGTGAGGTTCTTCAAATACACGTCGCGACGAATCAGAGCCAATTCAGCCAATCGAGTAAAGTCTAAAACACAAGATAAGGCAGCATCTTATTCTCTAAACCACAATGGGTTGTGCTTTCCGTGGGCCATTCTGGCCCAAGTTATTCACCGTTTCTCTAAACCACAGGCCCTGAACTGGTTGACCCCCGGCTCTGTGGCCAGCACAATCCGGCCGCGCTTGGCCAAGCGCAGTTATTTTATGAGTATTGATTCGGTTTACTCCGACCTGACTTTGAAGAATGGAGCCAAAATGGCCCTGTTGGTGATGGATGGCCTCGGCGATATCGCCACTGCCGCCACGGATTACAAGACCCCGCTCGAGGCGGCGGCCACCCCCAACCTCGACGTCTTGGCCAAGGACTCCGCGCTGGGCCGGCTGATCCCTGCGGCGCACGGCATCACGCCCGGCAGCGGCCCCGGCCACCTCGGGCTGTTTGGCTACGATCCGCTCGAGGTTGAGGTCGGTCGCGGCGTCATCGAGGCGCTTGGCCTTGGATTGGAGCTGCAGCCGGGCGACGTTGCCGCCCGTGCTAACTTCTGCACTCTCGACGCCGATGGCCTGGTCACCGACCGGCGCGCCGGTCGCATCGAGACTGAGCTTTGCGAAGAGCGCTGCGCCAAGCTCACTGAAAACATCAAGCAAATCGGCGATGCCGAAATCATCATCACGCCGGGCAAGGGCCACCGCTTCGTCATCATCTTTCGCGGAGCCGGCTTGGCCGGGCCGTTGAGCGACACCGACCCGCACCGCGAAGGCCTGCCGATCGCCAAGTCGCAGCCGGACGACCCCAACTGCCCCAAGGCAAAAAAGGCCTCCAAGCTGGTCGGCGAGTTTTACAAGGCCGCCCTGCCGCTGCTCGCCGGCTTGGAGCCGGCCAACGGCTTCCTCATGCGCGGCATCGCACATCAGCCGGACATCCCGCTGTTCGCCGAACGCTACGCCATGCGCCCCGCGTGCCTCGCTGTTTATCCGATGTACAAGGGCCTCGCCCAACTCGTCGGCATGACCAAGCACGAGGGCCCGCAGACGATCGAGGAGCAGTTCCAGAAATACAAAGAGCTGTACGACGACTACGAATATTTTTTCATCCACTACAAGTACACCGACATGTACGGCGAGGACGGTAACTTCGAGGCCAAGACTAGGGCAATCGAGGACTTCGACAAGGCACTGCCGATCCTGCTCGAGAAAAAACCGGACGTCATCGCCATCACCGGCGACCACTCGACGCCGTGCGCGCTCAAGGGCCACTCGTGGCATCCGCAGCCGGTGTTGCTCCACTCGGCCGCCAGCGGCTCCGACAAGCTCGACCGCTTCACCGAGACGCACGCCAACCGCGGCTCGCTCGGCATCATCGAGGCCAAGCACCTCATCCGCCTCATGCAGGCCAACGCGTTGATGTTCGACAAGTTCGGCGCATGAAGGCTGTCATCCTTGCCGCCGGGAAAGGCACCCGAATGGGCTCGCTCACCGATGAACTGCCCAAGCCGATGCTGCCAGTCGAGGGCAAGCCGATCCTCGAGCACATCATCAGCGGCATCGCCGCGCAGGGTGTGCGTGAGTTCTGCCTCATCACCGGCTGGAAAGCCGAGGTCATCGAGCAACATTTCGGCGACGGCTCGCCGCTTGGCCTCTCCATCACCTACGCGCGGCAGGAGGTGCAGGACGGCACCGGCAAGGCGCCGGAATTGGCCAAGCGCTTCGTCGGCGACGACCCGTTTCTGCTGACCTACGGCGACATCCTCGTGCGCCCGGAAACGTACGCAACCATGGTCGAGCGCTTTGGCCAGGGCGACTTTTCCGGCCTCATCACCGTGACGCCGGGCGCGGACGTTACCAAGGGAGCGATCAACTTTTTCGACGACCAATTCTGCCTCCGCAAAATCGTTGAGAAACCGAGCGAGGAGAAACTCGACCAACTCCGCGCCGACGGCTGGTTGAAGGAAGGCAACCCGATGTGGTACAACGCCGGCATTTACATCTTCCGCCCCGTCGTGTTCGGGCACACGGCCAAGCTGCAAAAATCCCCCCGAGGCGAGTACGAGTTGACCGACGCTATCGCCACCATGATCGCCGCCAGCGAACGCATCGCCGGCGTGAAAATCGAAGGCCGCTGGATCGACATCCGCGACCCCGAAGTGCTCAAGTCGCTGGACTGATTAATTCCCACCCAACTCAAAGCAGGCGAGTTCGTTGGGGCCTCGGAGGTAGAGGCGGTTGCCGACGATGGCGGGGTGGGACATCGAGTCGCCGCTCGCGTCGCCGAAGGGGCGCAACCGGCTGAGCGGTTTGAACTCGTTCGCCGTGGCGTCGAGCAGCAGCAGGTCGCCGCTGTTCGTCCAAGCCAACACGCGCCCGTTGCTGCCGATCACGTTTGAGTGGTCGAAAAACATATCGTCCTCCATCACCCAAATCGTTTTCAATCCATTCTTCAAGTCGAGGCAATACATCTCACCGTAGGCCGTGGCGAACACGCGGTCGCCAACGATGACCGGCGAGCAGGTATCCGGCGCGAGGCTGCCGTTGACCAGCACCGGCTTGGGGTTGATTTTTCCATCGGGCAAAAAACCGTGCAGCCGCGTCGCGTTGTTCTCGGTGGCGAGCAGCAGTTGGCCGGCGTGGATGAGCGGCGTGGTGACATTGAAGTCCGCCCCCTCGCGCGGCACGTGCTCCCACAACCGCTCTCCGGTGGCAGGATCCCAGCCGCCGACGCTCGCAGAGTCGTAGCCAATG
Organism: Verrucomicrobiota bacterium; assembly: GCA_003972865.1. GTDB lineage: Bacteria > Verrucomicrobiota > Verrucomicrobiia > Limisphaerales > UBA1096 > UBA1096. The sequence continues at coordinate 6,965 of QOAX01000278.1, forward strand.
ACCTGTCGCCGGCCACCAAGTTCCCCCACGACAAACGCCGAGTAGGCGGCAGCGTGGCCGGGCGTTTTCCAAATCAGC
>QOAX01000220.1 GCA_003972865.1 Verrucomicrobiota bacterium
TGGCGTTGCGCTTGGGCGCCGCCTTTCTCTTGGCTGCCTTCCTCTTCACAGCTTTCCGCTTGGGTGCTGCCTTTCTTTTAGCCTTCTTCTTGGCTTTCTTTTTTGCGGCCATTTGTTCGTTGTCACCTCCTTGGTTTTGGATTTCTTCCACAACAAAATGTGGAACCAATACTGTTTAAGAAGCGCTCTTCAAGAAGAGTCAACTTCTTGGGACAGTTACTTTACGGTCATTTTTTTTTTGGCAACAGAAAAAAACAAAAAAAATGAACTTTTTTTTGGAGGGATTTTGGCTCGAAAAACCGTTCCCCAGCACTCGTTTGTCTTCTATCGCCTTGGCCAGTCGAGATAGCGGTGAAGGAAGTCGTATGTTCCCCTGCCGTTGATGGTGTGCGGTCCGTCAAACCACTCGATCTCACAACGGCCCTGCAACTTCAGTTTCCCTTGGTACAGGTAACGCACTTTTGCAAATTCCCAGCCAACCGTTTCATCGGACGCGACTCCGTCGTGGTGGCCGCGCTCTACCATGAATGGTCGCGGTGCGATGAGTCCGGCCATCTCCGCGTAGTTGAATGTGCTGCCCAGGTCCCACTCAAAAATCTCGTACTCACCGGTGTTCACGTAGCTGTGCGGATCGCGCGTCGAGGCGTTCTTGTCCACCCACTCGTTGAAGTCCGCCGAACAGATCGAGAGACAGTAGTCGGTCACCACCGGCGGCACGCGCATGGCGGTTTTCCCGCCGTAGCTCAGCCCATAGAATGCAATCCGTTTTTTGTCCACATAAGGCAGCGTCTTGAGCCAGTCCACAATCTGCTGATGTTGTGGGATTATCACTGAAAACAGGGACTTTTTGAGCGGATTGGCCTTGCGCTGGAGGGTGCGAAAACGGTCCCCAAAAATGTACAGATTTTGCGGCGAAAAAGTGATGAAACCGCGCTCCGCCAGCTTGGCTGCAAAGTCGTGGTAGGCGCGATGATCGCCCTCAATAATGTCCTGCGGACGTCCCTCCAAGCCGTGCTGACAGACGACCACCGGACGTTGCTCGTTTGCCTTCAGGTCGCGCGGCAATATCAAAATCCCGTACGCAATGACATCCTGAAAAACATCGAGCACGACCTCGTGCCCCACCCACTTTTCTGACTCGTAACTTTTTCGGCTCCGCGCGTTGAACGGCAGCACTTCGTTTGCAAACCGTCCGATGGCATCCTCATAAAATTGCCTGCGATACTTCTCGTTGCTCGCCTCGAACTTGGCGAGCGACGAGGTGTTCGGTTTGTAAAATTGTTTGCGAATGTACGGGCTCTCGCGCAACACCCATTGCGTGTGCCGATCCAGTTTATGTACCTGTTCGGCGTGGCGCTTGGCCGCGCTGAAGCCGTTTCGCCGGTCGAGGATGTTCGCGGCTCCCGCTTGGCCAAGCATGGTTCCCGGCTTGAGTGAGTCCATAAATTGGCCAAGCGCTTGGCCACCGAGCGGCTGATCGACGGCGACCATCTGGATGCCCGCGGCTGGCTTCAAGCCTTCGGTCAGTGTCTGTGCGCGGGCCACTTCTGCCCTGACCGAGTCAAGTGCCGGTGTCACCACCCGCGCCGGTGCGCCGCGGCCGCCGGGAATGGTTGCCTCCGGGCCTTGCGCAGCATCGACGATCAATGTGCGCGGCGCGATCAGCGTCGCCAACTCAGCGTCGCCGAACTGATCGAGCAAACCAAACACGTTGCGATCGATTGGTTCCTGCCAGATGTTTTGCCGTGAGTCGAAGTAACCACTCACGCAGGCGGCATCGATCCGCGTATCAACCGCCGCAGCGTAAAGTGCAATCAATCCACCCTCGCCCCAGCCGATGATGCCAATCGGCGTGTCCTCCCAACGCTTAGAGAACCAGTCCACTACGGCCAGTGACTGCTGCACTTCGTAGCCGATCAGGTGTCGTCCCATTTCGAAGGCGGAACGGTAAAGAAATTCGCGGTTGGAGAGCTTCGACATTTTTTCGGCGCGGTTGACCAGCAGCGGCACGACCACCCGGCAACCGCTCCCGGCCAGGCGCCGGGCATACTGCAGCTCGGGCGGCAGACCCTCCGCCAGGCCGGCGATCTGTTCAGGGAGCTGGTTGCAATCGGGCAAAGCGACCACGTTGGCCACGGCATCGCGGCCGCGCGGCTCCAGCAACAGCCCGGCCGCGGTCACGTCGCCAAACGCCGGCCAACTGACTGCGCGAATGGTAATGCGATCCGTTTGCCCGACCAGCGACGATTCAGCCGTGGTGCTCGCAAGCGTCAACCCGTCAAACGCGACCCGATCGTCCCTCAGCCCGATGATGCGGGCCAAGCGCTTGCGGTTCGGCTCGACGGACCTGGCATAGGCCGCATGGGATGTGAAGTCGCGGCTCCAATGCTGCTCGCGCCTGGCGATGGATGCTGAAAGTTCTCGCAACAGAAACCGATCGACGCCGGCGACCAGGTGCGAGGCGATGTCGCCTTCGAGAGTCAGCGGCTTGGTTTCGAGCGCCGGCTGCGCCTGGGCGGCTTGGAGCGAAAGGAGTCCCGCGAAAATGAGGGCGACAGTTTTTGGGTGAAAGATTTTCATTCGCTTGAGTGCTTGGACAAGTTTAGGCTGAAGAGCCAAGCGATCAAGCCAATAAAAACAGCATGATGATATTGACGTACAGGGCTGCCAGCAGATCGTCAATCGTGACGCCCCAGCCGCCGGGCAATGCCTGGCTTGGCCCGATTGGCCACGGCTTGGCGATGTCGAACAGACGAAACAACAACACGATGACTACCGACCAATGCCAGGTTGTTTTACCGAAGAAATATGTCCACTCCGGCATTGAGCCGTTGGCAAAATACAGCGACGACACCCAGCCGCAGAAACAGAGCGGCACCGCCACGATCTCATCGATGACCACCGAGCCGGGGTCGCGCTGGTCAAGGATCGTCTCCGCACAGCCGCAAAACCAAACCGACGCCACGCCGAGCAACACCAGTGAACTGACAAAAAACGCAAAGCTCCCCGGCAACAGCAGCAGGATGAACAGCGGCAAACCAAGCAGTGTGCCGACCGTGCCCGGCGCAACCGGCGAGCGGCCGGTTCCCAGCCCCTGCGCGATGAGAAGAATGAGCCTGTCCACGGGTCAGCAGTCGTTGAGGTACACCTCGCGGTTTTTCCAGAGGTACAGGAACCCGGAGAGGGCTGTCAGCACCACGGCCACCCACTTGGTAATCTCCGCCACCCACCAGGCGCAGGCGTGGCCGACGATCTCGAACGCAAACAGTTGGCCGACGATTCCCCAGTCGTCGTGGCTGTTCGTGACCAGCAGCGCGATGATCGCCGTGATCTGCGAGATGGTCTTGTTTTTGCCCTGCCGTTCCGCAGCCAGGACAAGGTTTTTGCTGGCAGCCAACAGCCGCAGCCCGGTGATGGCCAGTTCGCGTGCCACGATCAGGATGACCATCCACGCCGGCATCCAGTCCAGCTCGATGAAAGCGATGAACGCCGAGCAGATCAGCACTTTGTCGGCCAGCGGATCCATCAGCTTGCCAAAGTCGGTGATCAGGTTTTGGCGTCGGGCGATGATGCCGTCGAAGAGATCGGTCAGGCTGGCCGCGACGAAGAAGAGCAATGCCACGGTGAAGTGCCAGTGAGCTCCTTCATGACCGTGTTCGGGAAACTCCCATAGCAATGCCACCAGGAAAAACGCGGTCAGGATCAACCGACTGACAGTGAGTTTGTTCGGAAGGTTCATTGCGTGTCGCTTGGCCAAGCGCGTTTAAACCGGCTCGGCAATCAAATCGTAATCGGTGTTGCCAGTGATGCGTACATCAGCAAATTGGCCAAGCGGCAGGTCGCCGCGCACCAGCACCCGGCCGTCGATGTCCGGCGCGTCGGCCTCGCCGCGGGCGATGAGGCACGGGCCAAGGTCGATCGAGCCGTTGCCCTCCCCCGAGCGGATTTGACCGTGCTCCCACGAACTCATCTTCGCCTGCCGGAGTTCCTCAGTGTCGGCCTGTTTCTCGACGAGCACGCGCTTGGCCTGGCCAACCTGCGCCGCCGCGATCTCCCGGCTGATCTCGAGCTGCGTCGCCATCGCGCGCTCGCGTCGGGCCTCCTTTTGCTTGTCGGTCAATTGGCGCGCCATCGCACCGGCCTTGGTGCCGTCCTCCTTCGAGTAGGCGAACACACCCAACCGCTCGAAACGCACGTCGCGCATGAAACCAAGCAGCGACTCGAAATATTCCTCCGTCTCGCCAGGGAAACCGACGATGAACGTCGTCCGCAACGCGATGCCGGGGATGCCTTCGCGGATGCGCCCAATCAAGTCGCGGATGTATTGTCCGCTGGTTTCGCGCCGCATGCGCTCGAGCATCGCGTCGTGAATGTGCTGCAACGGCATATCGACGTACTTGGCCACCTTGTCGCACTCGGCGATGGCGGAGATGATTTCGTCAGTCCAGTGCGCCGGATGGGTGTAGAGAATGCGAATCCAAAACTCTCCGTCGATCCCGTTGAGTTCGCGAATTAAGCTCGCCAGCGTCGAGGCGTCCGCCGACAATTGGCTGGCCGCTGCTTTGAAGCGTTCCGGCGACGAAATATTCGCCCGATGGCCGGGGCGCAGATCGAGCCCGTAGTAGGTCGAGTCCTGCGAAATCAGGTTCAGCTCCTTCACTCCATCGGCGACGAGTTGCCGTGCCTCCTGCACGATGTCCGCCTGGCTCCGGCTGCGGTGCGAGCCGCGCATTCGCGGAATGATGCAAAAGCTGCACGGGTGATTGCAGCCCTCGGCAATCTTCACATACGCGAAATGACCCGGTGTCAACCGCAGCCGGGGCGTCTCGAACGCCGGGATGTAATCGGGCCGCGAGTGAATATCGATCAACGGCTCACCCGGCGGCACGGCGGTGAGTTCGGCGACTTGCCGCTTGGTTTCGTCACCGCTCAGTTTTTCCGTCGCTTGGCCAAGCCGCGAGCCTCGGTTGCCGACCGCCTGCCGAACGATGTCGCCGACCTGCTCGACCTGGTCGATGCCCATGAACGCGTCCACCTCCGGCATCAGCTTGGGCAGCTCCTTGCGGTAACGCTGCGACAAACAGCCGGAGACAATTAGCGCCTGGCCGGTGTTCGCGTGCTGCCGAAACTCCGCCGACTCGAGGATCGTGTCGACGCTCTCCTCCTGCGCGGCGTCGATGAAAGAACAGGTGTTGACGATGAGCGCGTCGGCGTCGGCATTGTCGTTGGTGATCTCGAAGCCCTCCTTCAGCAGCGAGCCCATCATCACCTCGGCATCGACGAGATTCTTGGCGCACCCCAGCGAGATCATCCCCACCTTCAGCGGCGGTTGTTGTTTGGTATCACGACTCACGCGGCACCCAAGCTAAGGTCAACCCACAGCCAACTCAACCCTGCTCGCCGGTGGGTTCGACGCAGTCGCGAAAAAACCTGAGCAGTTGCCCGTACGCGGCGGCCGGGTCGGTGCGGCCACGAATGTATTCCCGGATGTCGCCGTCGAGCCGGTTGCCGTCGACGAACCATTTTATCTGCGTGGTGAACTCATCGACCGACTTGGCCAGGCAGCCGTTGCGGCCGTCCTCGATGATTTCGTTGTAGCCGGAGATGTCGAACGCCACCACCGGCACGCCGAGACTGTTGGCTTCGCGCGGCGTGTAGGCATATGTCTCGCCCCACTGGCTGGTGCTGACGAACAGATCCGCAACCGCGTACGTCGCGGGCATGGCCAGGCGATCGATGTGTCCGTGGGCGTGGACGTTTTTGTACTGCGCCGCAGCTTCAGCGATCAAGCCGCTCAACTCACCTTCGCCGCAAATGTGCCACCCGACCCTGTCTGCGTGGGTTTGATTCACGCGGTCGATGACTTCGAGCAGTTGCTCGACGCCCTTTTGCCCGGTCAACCGACCGGCCCAGAGGATGTTGAACTTGCCGGCGTCCACCGCGAACGGCGGCTTGGCCCGTTCGGCTTGTTCGACGTAGCCGACGGCGTCGAACGGGTTCGGGATTTGCACCACCGGATGCTCCGGGAACTGCCGCTCGATCGCCGCGGTGTCACCGCCCGAGATGGTGTGAAATCCCGCCACGCCCCTGGCCAAGCGCGTGTACAGCGGCGATGCGTAAAGCAGATTGTGCAGCCGACTGTGCAGCGTGCTCGCGCCGATGTAGCGGTGCGGACAGTGGCAGCCGAACACCACCGGCGGCACGTTGCCGTAGCCGACCCGTGCACAAAACAAAAACGCCTCGGTGATCTCGTTGCGACTGTAAACGAGATCGTATTGGCCAAGCGTCTCGCGCAGTTCAGCGAACGTCGCGCACTGCACGTACCGAGCCTGGCCAAGCCGCTGCTCGATCGCCCCGCGTGGTTCGCGAAAGATGGTGGCACGGTCAAACCGACGGAAAAAATAGAGCGAGTGCAGCCGCCCGTAGCGGAGGTTGAACGCCTCGTCCATCGTCACGCAGTCGGCCTCCACGCCGGGCAGCGACGCGAGATGCGCCGCGGTCTGGATGCTGAAATGCTCCATCCCACCCGCCGTCTCGAGCTGCACAGTGTTGAAAATCGCGATCCGCATTAACGCTTGGCTGCTCCCACGCGCCCAGCGTCCACAGCCGACCCGCCGGTGGCAACCGCATTTTTCCGAATTGCCCCGCGCGGCACGTTCCCGTTTCATTGGGGCCGCGTGAAAATTGTCATCCTCGACGCCTACACCGCCAACCCCGGCGACCTCAACTGGGCCGGGTTCGCCGCGCTTGGCCAACTGCAAACGCACGACCGCACTCCCGCCGATTTAGTGGCCAAACGCGCCGCCGACGCCGAGATCGTGCTCACGAACAAAACCGTCCTGAGCGCCGAGTCGATTGGGCGCTTGGCCAAGCTGCGTTACATCGGCGTGCTGGCCACCGGCTACAACGTCGTCGACCTCGCCGCCGCCGGGGCGCGCGGTGTGCCGATCACGAACATCCCAGCCTACTCGACGCCGGCGGTGGCGCAGATGGTTTTCGCGCATGTGCTGCACCTCACGCA
>QOAX01000130.1 GCA_003972865.1 Verrucomicrobiota bacterium
CTTCAAGGTCGAGAAAATCAAGTCGCTCGCCGTCGCCCACCCCGTCGCGGCGGATTCGTGGACACTGTCGCGCAACAAGGAGGGCGAGGACATGGCGCTGGCCGAGGCCAAGCCGGAGGAAAAACTTGATTCCTCCAAGGGCAACAGCGCCGGGCGCGTGCTTGGTTACCCAAGCTTCGACGATGTGGCCAGCAAATCAGCCAAGCCGGAGGACATCGGCATGGACAAAGCCGTCACGGCGACAATCGACACGTTTGAGGGTTACCAATATGTCGTCAAGATGGCCAAAAAAGATGACGATCACTTCATGAGTATCACAGCTAGAGGCACACGGATTCCGCAGGAAGAAGAGATCAAAACCCGTGAACCTCAAGCGGACGAAACCGAGCGTCGCGAACCAGGCAAGGACGAAAAACCGGAGGATGCCAAGCGCCTCGACCAGGAGCATGCGGACAGCTTGGCCAAGCGCATTGCCGATCGCGAACAAGCGCACAAGGACAACCAGGCCAAGCTCAAGACCGACCGCGACAAGGCCTTTGCCGACAACTTGGCCAAGCTGGCCAAGCTCGAAGGTTGGACGTTCAAGGTCTCCAGCTACACCTTCGACGCCATCTACAAAACCCGCGCCGAGATGATGGAGGAAAAAAAGGAGGAGGAAAGCGGTGACACCACCTCTACTGACGAGACCTCCAGCCAAGATGGTGTCGCTCAAAAAAACAAGGAAGCCGGTGAATCCTTTCTTGCTGCCAACAGGGACAAGGAAGGCGTGAAGACCACGGACAGTGGTTTGCAATATCAGGTCACCAAGGAAGGCACCGGTCCCTCCCCCGGCGCGACGGACTCAGTCACAGTGAACTACAAGGGCACGCTGATCGACGGAACCGAGTTCGACAGCGGCAAAGGCATCAGTTTTCCGCTCAACGGGGTCATCAAGGGCTGGACAGAGGGGTTGCAGTTGATGAAAATTGGTGGTTCCACTCGCTTTTTTATCCCGTCAGGCCTGGCCTATGGCACAACCGGCAGCGGCGCAAAAATCGGGCCGAACGCCACACTCATCTTCAACATAGACCTGCTCTCCATCAAGGGCAAGGAAGCCGCCAAGGCCCCGACTCCCGCAACCATCGACCCGGCCAAGACTGACCCGAGGAAGATCGTCACCAGTGACATCATCAAGGTGCCTTCAGCCGAGGAGATGAAAAAGGGCGCCAAGATCGAGGTCATCAAAAAGGAAGACCTCCCCGCCGAAATCGAGAAAGCAAAAAAGCAAACGGAGAAGGCCGACGACAAAAAATAACCGCTTGGCCAAGCGGGCAATTCCCAAACCACCCAGGCAGACGCGTGGGTGGTTTTTCCATGTTCGGACAATTTTGATTTGCGGCCCTTGGCCGGTGCCGTAGCGTTTGGGGCATGGCGGCAGATGACTCGATCGTTCTCAAGCTGGAGGAGGTTCACAAGCAGTACGAAAACGCGGATCGCGACCCGGTGCCGGTGCTCAAGGGCATCTCGCTCACCGTCCGTCGCGGCGACTCCGTCGCGATCGTCGGCCCGTCTGGCTCCGGCAAAAGCACACTGCTCAACATCCTCGGCTCGCTCGACTCCCCCACTCGCGGCAGCATCCAGTTGGACGGCGAGGAACTCGCGTACCTCTCCGAGCCGGAGCTTGCCACCATCCGCAACCAAAAGATCGGCTTCATTTTTCAGTCCCACCACCTGCTGCCACAATGTTCCGTCTTGGAAAATATTCTCGTTCCCACGCTGGCCGCCACCGGCCGCGCCCCCGCCGATGCCGCCGAACGCGCCCGGCAACTCCTCGAGCGCGTCGGCCTTGGGCATCGTCTCACTCATCGGCCGGCCCAGCTCTCCGGCGGGGAATGCCAGCGCGTTGCCGTCGTGCGCGCGCTGATCAATCGACCCAGCCTCATTCTCGCCGACGAACCGACCGGCGCGCTCGACCACTCCACCGCCGAGTCGCTGGGCGACCTGTTGGTGGAATTGAATCGCGACGACCAAGTGACGCTGATCGTCGTCACGCACTCCGCCGAACTCGCCGCAAAGATGGGCGCCACCCGTCAACTGCTCGATGGCCAGTTCGCCTCCAACGCAATTTAAACCGATGTCGACCTGGTCACTGGTTCTGAAGTCTTTCCGGTTTTACGCGCGGAGCCATGTCGGCACTCTGCTGGGCGTCGCCGTCGGGACGATGGTTTTGGTGGGGGCGCTGCTGGTCGGCGAGTCGGTTCGCGGCAGTTTGCGCGACATGGCGGAAGCCCGCTTGGGCAGGGTCGAACTCGCCCTCCCCTCCAACGACCGGCTTTTCCGCGCCGAACTGGCCAGCCAGCTCCGTGACGAACTCGGCACCGGCACGGCAGCCCTGCTCCAGCTTCCCGGTGTGGCCAAGCGGCCTTCCGGTGAAACGCGCGCCAACAACATCGTCGTCATGGGCGTCAACGAGGCGTTTTGGAAACTGGCTCTGGAGCAGCCTGAGTTTGCTGAAATCCCCGAAGACTCGATCGTCCTCAACGAACGCTTGGCCAAGCAACTCGGCGTCAAGAAAGGTAACAGGGTCAACCTGCGCGTCCACAACCCGTCGCAACTTTCGCGCGACGCACCGATGGCGCCGATCGAAGACTCCACCGCCTCGCTTGCCCAACTCGAAGTGCTGGCGATCGTCAGCGACGCGGAGTTCGGCCGATTCAGCCTGCAGGCCTCGCAGGTGCCGCCCTACAACGCGTTTGTCTCGCTTGGCCAATTGCAGGAAGCCATCGAGAAACCGGCCATGGCCAACCTCATGCTCGTTGGCCAGGCGCAGTCCCCGGCCAAAAGCCCGACGACAGATCAGGCGCAGACGGCCCTCGCGAGACATTGGCAACTCGCCGACGCCCAGGCGCAGTTGCTTCAACTCCCTGATGGCAAAGGCATCGAACTCCGCTCCCCGCGTGTCTTTCTCGATCCCCCCTTGGCCAGGGCCGCGCTCGAAGTTTCGACCGAAGCCACCGAGGTTCTCACTTACTTCGTGAACAAAATCCAACTCGGCGACAAATCAACGCCGTACTCAATGGCGAGCGCGCTGACCGATTTCGAGCCGGGCACCATTTGGCTGAACCAATGGACAGCAGACGATCTCCAGGCAAAGGTCGGTGACGAGGTCGAGCTGTCTTACTACACCGTCGGCACCATGCGCCAACTCGAGGAGCGCACGGCCAAGTTCACCGTCGGCGGCATCATCGCAATGGACGATCCGCGCGCCGACCGGACGCTGATGCCGGAGTTCCCCGGCATGACCGACTCCGCAAACTGCGCCGACTGGGACACCGGTTTCCCGATGGATCTCGACGCCATCCGCGACAAGGACGAGGATTACTGGGACACCTACAAAGGCACGCCGAAGGCCTACATCAGTCTGGCCACCGGCAAGGAGATTTGGAGCAACCGCTTCGGCAATCTCACCGCCGTGCGGTATCCGCAAAACGGCCGGGCCGCGCTCGACAAACTTGGCCAAGCGCTGCTCGGCAAACTGAGCCCAACGGACACAGGCCTCACTTTTCAAGCCGCACGCGCGCAAGCCTCGATCTCCGTAGACAATGCCATGGACTTTGGCCAACTGTTCATGAGCTTCAGCTTCTTTCTCATCGCGGCCGCCGTGATGCTCATTTCACTGCTCTTCCAGTTCACGATGGAAAAACGCACGCGTGAAACCGGCACCCTGCTGGCCGTCGGCATCCCGGCCAGACGAGTCCGGCGCATGCTTTTGCTCGAGGGTGGACTGATCGCGCTCGCCGGCTGCATCGTCGGCGCCGTCGGCGGATCGCTCTTCGCCAGGGCCATGCTCAATGCACTGTCGACGAATTGGAAAGACGCCGTCGCCTCCGCCACGCTGACCTATCACAGCACGGGCACCGCTTGGGCTACCGGCGCATCAATGGGATTTTTGGTCGCGCTTGGCACCATCTGCTGGGCGTTGCGGAAGTTGAAAAAACAAACCGCCCGCGAACTCCTCGCAGGCGAGTCACAGGAGATTCCGGGCACCACAAAATCAGCCAAGCGCACCACTATCATCGCGGTTGTTTTATTTCTCGGCGCGCTTGCCTCCGTTGGTGCGGCAATCGCAAGCGGTTCGCAAATGTCCCCCAATTCCTTCTACACCGCAGGCGCGTTGCTGCTGCTCTCCGGCTTGGCCTTCACCTCCGCGCGACTGACCGGCTTGGCCAGGGTCGGTGCGCTTGGCCAGGCGGATGGACTGTCTCTTTCCGGCCTTGGCCAACGGAACGCCGCGCGTCGTCGCCGACGAAGCATGGCCACAGTCGGCATGTTGGCTTGCGGCAGTTTCATGATCGCCTCCATCGGTGTATTCCAGAAAGATGCCAACATTGACGCCGACAATCCCGGCTCCGGAACCGGTGGTTTCGAACTCATGGGCGAAGCCAGCATCGCCGTCGTGCACGACATGAACGACGCCGCAAAGCGTGGAGATTTCTACAACCTCGACGAGGAAATCATCAAAGGCGTGAGCTTTGTGCCGTTCCGTTTGCGCGACGGCGATCAGGCCAACTGCCTCAACCTCAATCTCGCCCAGGAACCACGCCTGCTCGGGGTTCGTCCCGAAATGTTGGCCGGGAAATTTTCCTTCACAAGCACGCTCAAAGACCTGGAAACCGGCGATAACCCCTGGTCGATTCTTGAGACGGCCCGTCAGGCACTCAACCTTCCCGACGACATCGTGCCGGTAATCGCGGATCAAAGCGTGATGATGTGGGCGCTCAGTGGCGGCGATCCGATGAAGAGCAAAAAGCTCGGCGACACGCTCGATTACATCGACGAACACGGAAACGCGTTCAAGGTGAAATTCGTCGGTCAACTGGCCGACAGCATCCTGCAGGGTAACCTCATTATTCCGGAATCCGACTTCATCAAAAGGTTCCCAAGCGAAAGCGGCTACCGGCTCTTTTTGATCGACGGTCCCGAGGCGAAAACAAAAGAGATCAGCGACGAACTGAACAATGCGATGGAGGATCACGGCTTCGAATGGGTGCGCACCACACAACGCCTTGGCGAGCTCAACGCCGTGCAAAACACCTATTTGAAAACCTTTCAAGTGCTCGGCGGACTCGGCCTGTTGCTCGGCAGCCTGGGTCTGGGCGTCGTGGTGATGCGCAATGTACAGGAACGCAAAAGCGAGCTGGCCCTGCTCCGTGCGATCGGCTTTGGGAAAAACTCGATCAAGCGGTTTGTGTTGATCGAATACATCAGCCTTCTGATTGGCGGACTGCTGATCGGCACCATCGCTGCCGGCCTGGCCGTGCTGCCCGCCATGCTTTCCCCAACCGCCGATGTGCCCTACGCTCTGCTCGGCCTGACGCTTGGCGGTGTCCTGCTGCTCGCGGGCATGTGGACTTGGCTTGCGACCAACCTCTCGCTGCGCGGCAACCTGCTGGAAGGCTTTCGGGGGGATTGATTGGATGAACAACCGAACGGCCAACTGCGTCACCACAACGAACATGATCAGAATCAAGCAAACGGCTTCGGCATTGGTAATCGGACTCACGGCTCTCACCACTCACGCAGCGGAGCCGCTGTACCAAACCAATTTTGAAAAAACCGAACTCGGTGAGGTGCCGAACGATTTTCTCGTGCTCGACGGCGACTTCGCGGTGAAGCAGGAAGGTGGCAACAAGTATCTCGAGTTGCCCGGCGCACCGCTGGATTCGTTCGGCTTCATGTTCGGCCCGTCGGCACGGCACGGCAACGAAATCAGTGCACGAATGTTCGGCACGAAAAAGGGCCGCCGCTACCCGGTGTTCGGCGTCGCGCTGAACGGTGTCAACGGCTACCGATTGCAGGTGGCCCCGGCCAAGCGCGTGATCGAGTTGCTCAAGGGCAGCACCGTCGTGGTCAAGGTGCCGTTCCGCTGGGGTGGCGGCGAGTGGCTGCGGCTCTCGCTGCAAGTTCACCAAACCGGAGATGCCGAGTGGACCATCAGCGGCAGGGTTTGGGCCGACGGCAAAAAGGCCCCGGCCAAGCCCACCATCACGCACAAGGAAGCCAAGGCGCCGCGCAACGGCAAGCCCTCCATTTGGGGAAGCCCCTACTCCGGCACCCCGATTCGCTATGACGACATTGTCGTCAAAAAAATCGCCAAGTGACCGGCTGGCCATTCTCCTGATGGCACTTGGCCTGGCCACGCCGCTTGCCCAAGCCGCGCAGGTCGAGCTGCGACTCACGATTCCCGAGGCGCCGTTTCACGTCATCGGCGATCCGGTGCCGCTGCACTGGGAGTTCGTCAACCGCAGCGACCGGCGACTGGCCTTCATGTGGGAGGGCTGCTGCCGGTTGAACGGCCGCGTCACCGCGTCGCTTGGCCAACTCACGCTCCGCTCCGAGCCAGCGACTGCCGCCGCCCAGCTGACAGCGCACCGATTCGCCCGCGCCGCGCGACTACTCCCCGGCAAGCCGACTATTTTCGAGACGGACCTCGGCGACTGGCTCAACATCGACCGCTCCGGCGAATACAAACTCACCGCCCGATACACGGGCCTGCTCGACAACCAACAGCCGCAAGTCTCACGCGGCTGGCAACTCTGGAAAAACTCCGCCACGGCCGAGCCGATCCAAGTCAACCTGTTCACCCCCACTGACTACGTCGGCCAGCGAAACGAACTGAGTAAACAAGCTGGGTTGGCACTTCGCCTCGACGGCCCCAGACGATTGGATCCGCTCCAAAAAACAATGCTCGAACTGGAACTGCTCAACTTGTCCAAGGCACCCAAGACGATCCATTGGCCAAGCGACTTTGCCCTCTGGTTTTTGGATAACACCGGAAAACGACCGCCGCTGACTCCCACCCTCCTTCGCACTGCCACTGAGCAGCTGGTACTCGAAAAAAACAGCGCTTGACCAAGCGCATCGAGATCGACTCGGGCGTACTCGAGAGCCGGGCGCTTGGGCGTTATCGACTGTTCGTCGATTTCAAAAC